>NZ_JBKGZG010000048.1:0-19549 GCF_046545655.1 Thiohalorhabdus sp.
CTACGCCAACCTGCAGTTCGCCTTCGGGCTGGTGGAGATGGCGCTGTACCGGGTGGGGGAGTCGGATCTCCTGATGCAACCGCGGGTGCTGGCCCGCTCCGCCATCCTGAACCGCACGGTGATCCAGGTGGAGGGTGGCGGTGCCACGGTGGACACCATCGAGGAGGTGGAGTCGGCCGACCTGGATCCGGTGTACCGGTTCTACCGGGATTTCTGGGGGGAATTCCTGGAGGAGCTGGAGTTGGATGACGTCGGTCAGCCCCTGGCCAATGTGACCAAATCGCCCAACATCTTCTTCCCCCTGCCCCCATCGGGTATGGAGATCTGGGTTTCCGCCTTCCTGAGCCCCTCCAAGGGCGAGGTCGGGGCCTATCTGGGCCTCTCCAGGGCCTACATGGGAAAAGGCTTTATAAAGAATCTGGAGGAGGATGACGTCCATTTGGGGGAGGAGCTGGGCCCTTCCTTCACCTGGGACCCGAAAAGCAACCATCCCGCCAGGGCCGTCATGGATGTTGAAAACCCCCATGCAGATGCCGACCGGGAGCGGATCAAGGCATTCCTCGCCGAGTCCATTAACACCCTGGTAAACGTCTTCCGGCCTCGCCTGGAGCGGATTGCCCGGGATTCCTGACAGGGGGCCGGCTCCTGGTGGTCCCCGGCCGGGACGATTGTGGAGGTTGGTACACCCAGCCCATAGGAACGGACGATGGAAGGACTGTTGGTTAGCGCAGGACTGGGCGCGGCGGTCTTGGCTGCGGTTCGGCTTCTTCGGTGGCGGGTAGCGAGGTCGGCCCGGAAGCCTGCCAAGGAAAGAAGGACCCAGCTGTACTGCTGGTTCCCCACCGATAGCGACCCTTACGACCCGGATACCCCCGAGCCGACGCACTTCATCACCTCGCGGCCGCCACGGAGCTGGAGCAACGGAGATCAAGAGGGGCCCCAGGCGGTCCGGGGGCCAGAGCGGGCTTCGGGCACAGGTGTTTTGTTGCGGGCTCCCACCCTGGTTTAGCCTCCACTTATACGCTAAAACGTATTTTTATGTCTTATACGCTCCGGGGTATAGTTGGCAACTATGCGCTCGGGAGTATAAAATTTTTCCATACGCTTGGGCGTATTCCGGATTCGGAGGCTTGGATGAGTGCTCTTGCGCGAACACCGAAACAGATTGGCAGCCTGGTCCGGCGGACCCGGAAAGCTCGCGGATTCACGCAGGCGCAACTGGGCGCGAAGGTTGGGCTGCGCCAGGCGACGATTTCGCAGATCGAGAACGGAAGTCCGGAGGCGAAGCTGGAGACGATCCTGAAGATCCTGGGTGCTTTAGATCTCGAGCTCCGGATCGCCCCTCGCTCCAAGGCCGATGGTTTTGAAATAGAGAATATCTTCTGATGCCCCGCCGAACCACGAATCCGCCGCGGGCTGTTCTGCTGAATGGCCGGCGCATGGTTCAGCACATACGCTGATCCTCCCTAAATTGCCGTTTCCTATCTATAAGAAAAATCATTTATATACTTTTTGCTTTTGAAAGCATATGGGATAAGTGGCAGTTTAAAAATATAGGCTACACACCCCTCGGCTACCGTATAGATCCAGAATTGCCGGGGGCTTCTGCCCTACTCTTTACCCTCGGAGGGTCTTATGATCTCCCTTTATAAAACCTTACTTGGGGCTGGACTTTTTATGGTTCCCGTTGCCGCCGTTGGAAAAGTTGCCGTTCATGCGGAAGCCAACCATTTAACCATTGATAGCAATAAGGGGTTTCACGCCTCCGGAGGTCTCTATGGCGTGGCAGCTAGGTGGCTCCAGGGTTATGAGTGGCGATGGGGGGTCGAGGGGCGCTTTGTAACGGGGGATGTTCGTACTGATGTGGATGGCGCCGTTGATGAAACTGACCAGGGGGATATCACTGAGGGGAGGGCTGTTTTAGGAAGAAAAATATCTTCCGCAGGGACTATTGCCTATTCGGGATTCGGTTACCGGCGCCTATCCCATCCGGTCGTTGCTAGGGCAGACCGGGTCAACCATACAATCTACATCCCAGTGGGTTTTCGGTTTCACAATGCCTTCGAAAATGGTTGGGAAATTCGAACCTTGGTGGAAGCGGGCTTTATTCCCTGGAGCGAGGACCAGTTCGACAGCGGGGCTGTAAACGGTCAACAGGACACCACCGTATCCCGGTCGGCCGGGTACGAGCTGCGCTTGAGCTTCGCCATGGAGAACCAGATGCTTTCTCTTGAGCCCTTTTTCCGTTACTTCCAGATGGGGTCCGGAGACGATGAGAGTATCCAGGGTACGGAGGCCGATGTCAGCCGGCTGAGCGAATCCGAGTTTGGCATTCGGGTTGGCCTGCGCTTCCAATGACGTAGAACTGCACGGGGCTGAAGTGCCTTCATCCTGCGAGGCCAGGAGGGGGTTGCTTTACAAGAGTTTTCCCCCAGTTACCCCAGAAGGCTGACCGGAGGCCGAGCCTTCAGTTTTCCGTCCGACCATGACCAGTGACGCTCCTTCACGGTTGGGCATCCGGCTCCCTTTGTAACGTGCCCCTTCAATCCGAAGATTCCCCCAATTCCTCCAACCGCCGAATAAGCCCCCGCAGATCGCTTTCCAGGTTGCTCCGGATGGCCCAGGGGCCGATGACCGGGGGCACCCAGAATTCCGGCACCATGCGGGTGCGGAAGCGGATTCGGGTGCCTTCGGTGACGGCCGCCAGCTGCCAGCGGGTGTGGCCGGATTCGAACTCCGATTGCTCCGGGACCACCCGGCTTTCGATGGTGCGCTGGTGGCGGGTTCGGACCTCCTCGATGCGGTCCATCTGCCGGCAGAAGAAGGCCACGCACGACTCCAGGACGGTGCGGACCCGGTCCATGCCGCCCTCCATCCCCAGCCGCTCGGCGGCGACGATGCCCGGGTTCAGGCGCTCCAGCCGGTCGTAGTCGGTGAGCAGGGCGAAGACGCGGTCGGGGGGCGCTTCCACCACGGCTTCGAACCGCACGCTGTACTCCCGCCCGTCCCGCTCCACCTCCAGGTGGCGGATGGTCTCGGCGGAGCCAGCCGTGGCCAGGCCCAGCAAGGCGAGGAGGAGGGGCAGTCGGGGCACCCTGCCCATGGTCCTGCCCTCCGTGGTGGGAGCCCTGGAGGCTGCGACCTCGCGGGCGGGAGGGTCTCTTGGTTGAGACCGTTGCCGGGGCAGGGGGTTGCTGGGGGCAACCGGGCGAGGGTGCCGTGGCCGCCTTCCCCGGATTTGGGCCCTATCGCGGCGGATCGCCGGTGCGGGGCGTGAGCAGGTAGGAGCGCTGGGTGCCGAGCAGGCCCTTCCGCCAGCCCACGATCTGCCCGGCGCGGTTGATGTCCTGGATCCGCAGATCGTCGAAGTAGTCGGGGCCGGGCTGGAACTCTTCCTCCACGGGGAATTCGGGCACCTCCTCCGGGGCCACCAGCGCGCCCAGCTCGTGGTCGGCCAGGAATTGGCGGATCCGGCGCTCCACCTCCCCCGGCTCCTCCTCGGGGGGCTCCCCGTCGTAGGACTCCATGCCGGTGTCCTCGGTCCAGCGGAAGCCCACCTCCCGGTCCTCGGCGTCCAGGGTCCAGCCGTAGACGGTGCCGTCGTCGGTGACGCGCTCGGCGGCGCCCGCCTCTCGGGTGGCGTCGGGCAGGCCGCCGAGGTCCTGCACCGCCCCCTCGGCGTCCCACAGCACGGGATCGCGCTCGGGCTCGTAGTCCCCGCCCCCGGAGCCCACCGCCACGCCTTCGTTGTTGATGTCCCGCACCACGGCCACGGGGTTCCCGGCCTCCCGGCCCTCGCCGCCTTCCCACTTCGGCAGGAAGGGCAGGACGGTCACCGCCTCGTCCCCGGGCCGCCAGCGCCAGGGGGCCGTCCACACCGTGCCCCGCTGCCCCACCACCGTGCCCCGATCGTTGAGGGCCGCCGCCCGGTAGTTGGCGCCGTCGCCGCCGATCTCCACCACGTCGAAGACGGGTAGCTCCTCGGCCTCCGGGGGCGGCTCGGCCCGGGCGGCGCAGGTGGCCAGGGCGAGGCAGGCAAGGGTGGTCGTGGCCGCCGTGGGGGGCCTGGGCATGCGGTTGCTCCCTTTCCGGGCCGTGGGGTTCCGCGGCGGGGCGCGCGGTCCGCCCCCATCGCTTCCCCCATTGTTGGCACAGGGGGCGGCGGCGGTCAGGGCCGTACTTCCCTCCGAAGCGGTTTTCCAGCGGAAACAGTCCACTGCGTGTGTTCCCGGGTGGGCCGCGAATTTTTCTGGCGAGGCCCGGGAATTTTCGGCCCGGAAATCCTTCTTAAGGGTTTTCGGGAATTCTCCCTAGGGCATCCCCCCAGCCCTTCAGGGGGATTTTCCGGTAGGGCCGGCCAGTCCGGTACCGGCCTGTTTCTCCGTGTGCAACCGCCTGGGGCCCCGCGGGCCCGCTACCGAACCGAAAAGAGGGAGTACCATGACGCATCCGCGCCTAGCGCTGCTTCTCGGCGCCACGATCGCCATTAGCCCTCTGGCCCTCGACGCCAGCCTGCCCGCCTTCCCCGCCATCGCCTACTCCCTGGGCGTGTCGGTGCAGGACGTGGGCCTCACGGTGAGCATCTTCCTCCTGGGCCTGGCCCTGGGCCACCTGATCGGCGGCCCGCTGTCGGACCGCTACGGCCGGCCCAGCGTCATGTTCGGGGGGCTGGCCCTGTTCGCGGGGGGCAGCCTGGCCATCGTGGGGGCGGAATCCTTCGCCTGGCTCCTCAGCTGGCGGATCCTCCAGGCCCTGGGGGCGGGCTTCTGCCTGGTGAGCGCCCCGGCCATCGCTCGGGACCACTCCAGCGGGCCGGAGGCGGCCCGGCTGTTCAGCCTCATCGCCCTGGTCACCTTCCTGGTGCCGGCGGTGGCGCCGCTGCTGGGCACGCTGACCCTGGAGCTCAGCAGCTGGCCGGGGATCTTCGCCCTGATGGCGGCCTACGCCGTCGGCATCCAGGTGATGCTGCGCCAGACCCTGTTCCGCAGCTATCCCGTCCGGCCCGACCGCAGCAAGCCGCTGCACACCCTGGTCACCGACTACCGGGTGGTGCTGCGGCACGGCACCGCCATGCGGCTGTTGTACATCCTGGCCCTGGTGTTCAGCGTCAACATGCTGTTCCTGACCCACGCCTCCTTCGTGTTCCAGGAGTGGTTCCGGCTCTCCCCAACCCACTTCTCCATCGTCATGGCCGCGGCGGTGGGCTCCATGGCGGGCTTCAACCTGTTCAACGGCTGGCTCCTGCGCCACTACGGCCCGGCGGCCATCCTGCGCGCCACGGTGGCCCTGCAGGCCCTGGCCACGCTCTACCTCCTGGCGGTGACCCTGGCCGGGCCGTCCCTGGAGCTGTTCCTGCCGGGCGCGCTGCTGGCGGTGGGCACCTTCGGCGCCGGCTTGCCCAACATTTTCACGTTGTTCCTGGAGTTCTTCCGGGAGATCGCGGCCACCGCCTCGGCCATGCTCGGCGCCCTGAAGTTCAGCGCGGCGGGAGTCATCAGCGCCTTTTCCTCGGTGCTGGTGGGCGGCGACCTGTGGACGGTGGTGCTGATGATGGCGGTGTGCTCGATTGCCGCCCTGGTGCTGGTGTGGGACGCCCCGGGGGCCGTGGCGCGGAGCCACGAGGCCGCCTAGCGGCTCGGGCCCCGGGGATCGGGATCCCCGGCGGACCCCTGCCGGGGATGTTTTTGCGGCAGACCCTGGCGGGTTCCCGGGCGGCACCGGAAAGGGGCGGGAGAAGTTCCGCAACGGCCTTCCTGCTTCCCCCAGGCGCGCCTCCCTGACGTTCCCTTTTCCCGCCCGGAAGGCAGTGTCGATCCTCCCTTGTCCGAGGCCCCTCCCGTCCCGCGCCGTTGGCCGGAGCCTATACACGTTTGTTCCCGGGGTGGTATTCGGGAAGGTGGACCGAGTCCACCACCCGAGCGGACCACGACCGCGTGGGGGTCCCATGCGTAAGCGGAGACGCCCCGGCCCCCTGTTTCGGCCGCGCCCCCGAACCCGGGGTGCCCTGCCGCGGTGGCGGCTGGTTCCCGGCCTCCTGGGCGCGGGCGTGGCGGGGCTCCCGCTGCTGTGGGTCCTCGTGGGGCTTCTTCCGGGGGTGCCCTCGGTAGGGGCGGCCGTGGGTCCCGTCGGTCTGCGGGTGGTGGCAGCGGTCATCGTGGCGGGGCTGCTTCTGGCCAGCGCGGCCTTCGCCGACTTCTAGCTCCTGAACCGCACCCGCCGGCGGGTGGCGCCGGCTGCCGCGGGAGGTCCCCGATGTTCAAGCTCTCCGATCTCTTCATTCTGCTCGCCGTGGCCGTTTCCTTTTTCGTATCCGGGTTCCTCTGGTACTCCGGCTACAAGAGCCAGGGCATATTCACCGCCATCTGGGTGCCGGCCATCCTGTGCTTCGGCATCTATTTCAAGCTGGCGGCCCTGCTGGCCCGGAGCGAAGACCATGATCAGTAGCCTGCACCTGGCCGTGGCGGCGTTCGTCTTCCTCATGATGGTCATCGGCTTGGTGCTGACGGTGGTGGAGTTCCACCGCATCCGCCACCGGGGCTGAGTCCGCCCGAAGCTCTATCCCCGCAGGGGTAGGGGCGGAACCCGTCGGTCCGCCTCCGGTCCAGGGAACTGATGGGCAGCAGGGGGAAGGAGGAGGACGCCGTGACGAGGGAGGTCCCCGCCGAGCCCCTGAGGCGGGTGCCGGCCGGGACGGATACGCGCCCGTGGAGCGAGGTGCTGCGGGGTGTCGGGTCCGATGGGGACGCCTTCTGCGGCCCCGGCTGTTCGGTTGCCCGCGCCTTCCCCCGCTCCGCTAGGCGCCAGCCGCCCGGGCCTCCTCGGCCGCCACGAACCCCGCCAGCGTCCGGGCCGGCCCTCGCAGGGGCTCGGCTTTTCTCCGGCCTGCGTCCCGAATTCCTCCACCCAGCGCCCCAGGTGGCGCTCCAGGAAGTCCCACTGGGCGCGGACGTACCCCTCCAGATGCGCCGCGTCGCCTTCCTCCCGCGCCTGATGCTCCTTGAAGGCGAGGAAGTTCATGAACTCCAGCTCCAGGGCGAGGTGGTCGGGCGGGGTGGCTCGTTCCGGTGGAGGCCTTCGACCAGCGGATCGCTCACAGGGGCGAGCAGGTCCAGGGCCAGCACGTCCCGGCCGGCGAGTGCGCCGGTCCCGGCGGCGAGGCGGTGGGGGGAAGGGCGCGACGGGGAAGGGGGGCCAGAATAGAAAAGGGCGGCCCTCGGGCCGCCCTTTCGCCGTCCCCGGAAGGCCGGCCGGGTCTTAGGCGCTGGTGCTGGCGGCCACGCCCTTCAGGCCCGCCACCACCTCGCCGGCGGTGACCTGCTCGCCGCCGTAGATGGAGGCGAAGTTGTCCTTGGCGGCCTGATAGAAGGCGCCCCGCTCGTTCTCGGGCACGTCCATCAGCTCGGCCACGGAGGCAAGGGTCTCGCCGTTGCCGGAGGCCATGTCGGCGGCGAGCTTTTCCATGTTGGAGGAGACGAAGGCGGTCAGCTGGGCGTCGGACTTCACCACGCCGTCCTGGTCGCAGCCCAGGGTGCCGGAGGTGATGCCGAAGGTCTGGTTGCCGGAGGTGCCGTTGGTGGTCACGGCGAGCACCTGCGGCACCACGCCCTCCTGGCCGTCGAAGATCATGGTGCCGACACCGCAGCCGGTGCTGTCCTTGGCCATGGCCGAAGACATGGGAAGGGCCGCGAGAACGGCGACAACGGCGGTTTTCTTCCACATAACCCAAGTCCCCTTTTGGTTGGGTGGTCGGTTCGGTTCCGCATTATTGGGCCCCACCTGTCGGGAAGTGTCAACCATGCCAGGGGGTTGCCCATGGAAATGCAGATTCAAGGGATTTCCGGGCGGATTGTCTGTCCAAAAGGGTCGAATTTTATGTGTGCCCTTTCGGACAAGGCCGCTCGTTCCTAGAAGTGCCAGTCCCAGGATAGCTGCCCCTCGGTCCACCAGCGGTCGAGGAGGTGGCGCCGTGTGGCCTCCAGGCGCAGGGCGTGGTTCCGGGTCAGGCGCAGGCGTTGGTCGAGCTGCACGGAGGCCTCGGTGAAGGGGCTGCCCACCCCGAACCGCTGCAGCCGGCCGTGCAGGTGCACGCGCCAAGCGGGCAGGGGGTCGCCCACCACACCGAGGCCCGGGCCCAGGCCGAGGGCGTAGCCCCGCTCCAGGGCGCTCGAGGCGTCGGCGGTGCCCTCCAGGAGGGCGTAGGCGATGCCCCGGCCGCCCAGGTCCCAGGCGATGCCCGCTCCTCCGTTGGTGCGCCACCGCCAAGGGCGCTCGTCCTCCTCCCCTTCCGGGTCGAAGGGGTAGCGGTCGGCGGCGGTGTTGATCTTCCAGGAGATGGGGCTGCGGAAGCGGTCGCGGGGGGAGAGGGAGACGATGCTCGCCAGCTCCACCCGGTGGACCTCGGTGGAGGCGTCCCGCTCGTAGCGGCGCACGGCCAGGTCCAGCAGCTCGATTTTGGCCCCTTCCACGTAGCCGCCCTGAGGGTCCAGCAGGTCGTGGTAGGCGGGGCGCAGGCCGATCTCCTGGAAGCCGTAGCCGTCCCGCAGGCCGGCGCCGAGCCGGAGCCGCGCGGAGCGGTGGCCCTCGTCGGGCCGCACCTCCGGGGCCGGGGCCGGCTCGGTGACCCCGGGATGGTCCACCCGGCTGCGGGCGACGAGGATGGAGCGGGCCCGCTTGGCGCTCTCGTCGTCGCGCTCCTCGCCAGCACGGAGGTAGCGCAGGTAGTGGTAGGCCAGCTCCAGGGTGCGGGCAGCGTCCTCGGGCGGCAGGTCGATCACGGCGTCGGCGTCCGGCGCCGTGCGGCCCTGGGCGATCTCCTCGGCAAGCCGCTTGTGCGGGTCCTCCAGGTGGCCCCCGCGGTACAGCACCTGCGTCTCCAGGGCAGGACGGTAGATGGGCTTCCCCATGAGCCCGGGGACCTTCCGGACAGCCCGCACCGTGTCGGCAGGGATGGCCCAGTAGTCGAACTGCTCGCTTAACGACAGGCTCGGGCGCGCCGCCTCCATCAGCCCCAGGAGCTGGGAGGAGCAGTTCTCGTTGAAGAAGTAGTAGTCGAAGCGGATCCCCCGCAGCTCCCACAGGTGGCGCACCATGCGGTCCACCTCTGCCTGGGTGAAGTTGAGGGGGTACTCCCAGATGTCCCGGCTCTCCAGGTCGTTGTAGAGCTTGACCTTCTCGTAGTACGGGGCGACGGAGAACCGTCCGGGGTAGAAGCCGGTAAGCCCCTTCATGGCGAACAAGAAGCCGCCGTCGTTGCCCGTGTCCGCCGCGTAGTTCACGGCGTAGGCGAGCATCCGGTTGTCGGAGGTCTGGTTCGGTCGGTCCAGGCGCAGCAGGGTATGGCCGAACATGGAGGAGGGGTTGTTCAGGTAGGCGGCGGGGAAGACCAGCGTGACGCCAGCGGCGTCGAGCTGATCCCGCCACCATTCGAAGCGGGGGCAGGGCCGCTCCGGCAGCCGGTCGGGGTCGAAGTCCAGCTTGCGCTTCAGCCACTGGTAGCGCGCGGGGAATGCGCACTGGGGATGCTGGGGCCCCTCCTCCCCGGATTGGACCGGCTGGTGGGGGCTCGGGGGCCGGAAGAAGGCGCCCAGGGTGGCCTCCAGCTCGGCCCGGGGGTCGGTCTTGCCCTCGGGGGCGAAGAAGAAATCGGGGTCGTCCGCCCGGCTCTCCCCGCCCGTCCGTCCCCCCTCGTAGTGCAGCAGGGCGCGCCATTGGGGGGACGCCGCCAGGTCCTGTTCCCGGGCGGCCTGGATCAGCTCCGCCAGGTAGGCGTCCTCCGCGCCGGCCGCCGGCGCGGGGCCGAGCAGGCCCAGGAGCAGCCCGAGCAGGGCACGGGCGGGCAGCGGGCGGTTGGCGGGCATGGTCAGGACTCGCCTTCCACGGTGAGGGCGGATACCACCCGCCGGACCCCTTCCACCTGCTCCGCCGCGCTCACCGCCCGGGCGATCCGGTCCCAGCTTTCCAGCTCGCCGCGCAGGGTGACCACCCCCTCGGAGACGTCCACGTTCACGGAGGCCAGGCTGCCCGCCCCGAGTACCCCGGACAGGGTGGTCTTCACCCGGGTGTGCAGGCCCCGGTCGGCCAGCCAGGAGCTGCTGCCCTCGCTCCACTCGCCGAGCTTATCCCCCACGAAGCGGCCCTGCTCCTGCATGGAACCGCGGATCTCCCGGCCGAGATCCCCGAGCTCCTTGCGGATGTCGCTTTCCTCGGCCTTTTCGGCCTCTTCCGATCCGCCTTCGGCGCCTATGGGCCCCGTCCAGACCAAGCCCGCCACCCCCAGGGCCGTGGCGATTCCGATACCTGCGCGCATGGTTCCCCCCGCTTGCTCGAAAACGCTTGGTTCGCCTTCGCCCGGATGGGAGTCGCCCATCCCGGAGGGGTGCAAGCATAGGCCAAAAGCCACGCCGGATCACGTCCGCGTGGTGGAAAGACAATAAGGAACCGGCCGGTAGCGCGTGCGCCGGACCGAGGATGGAATTCCCTTGGGAACGGTATTCGCAAGGGACCTTCCGAGGGTGGGCTAGGAATTGCCCGAATTGTCGGTTTCCCCCCCTGTGTAAAAAATTTCTTCAGATCATCACCCATGGCGAACCCCAAGGGGGAGGGCTCCCGCATGTCGTATCGGAAATCCATCTTTTCCTATTTCGATCCCGTCGAGGTCTGGCATTTCCATTCGGACTGCCCCGACTGGCCCGCCAAAGACTACGAGGAGCGTTTCTGGACGCCCTCCCATGGCCGATTCTGCTACCGTTGCCTGGAGAAGGCCGGCCTCCGCGCCGGCGATCTGGAGGATACCCCCTCCGGTTACCGCATGGTCGGCTAACGGGATTCCCTCCCGGGTCGGCCCCGGATGCAGCCTTTCCCCTCCCGTCCGGAGTTAACCGGCATCCCCATCCCCGAGCACACGCCAGCCCGACCCCCGCTGGATCCAGAGAAGCATCCCGGTAAACATACCGGGCGGCGGGGTCGTGGCCGGCGTCCTGGCATCGCGCCAACGAATCCTCGCTTGCGGCGCGCCCGGAAAGTGCCTCCAGCCTCCTAAAAGTGTTCTGGCCTGCAAGCAAAGCGCCCCAGGTATTTTCCTCTGTAAAGCGCTCTATACAGAGAGTTCGGCATCTCCCCGATGATGCACCTGTCATCCCTATGGCCGGGAACGCGGAGGAAAAAGGGGGCACAAAGAACTATAGGGTTACAGGCCCAGGGTATGGCGCAGGGATCCCTGTTCACTGCCTTGTAAAGGAAGCGGACAGTACCAGCCCGGGTGGAGTAGGAAGCAGTGCCATATGAGCTGGCCCTAACAGAGCAAGGCGGGCCCTCGAAGGCCCGCAAAAGCGACCTGGCTCGCTTCATGGAGGTGAAAATGTCTATTTATCGTTGGATCGTGGCAGGGGCGCTCATGGGTGTGGCTCCAACCGTGGTGTGGGCCCAGCAGGCGGACCGGTACGGCCCCGTGGAGGGCGACCAGGAGGTCACCCTTTCCGGAACGGGAACCAGCGACACGGAGTTCGATAACAACCGCATGGGACTCTCCGGCTCCTGGGGGATGTACTTCCAGGACCGGCTGAAGTTCAGCATCCGGCAGCAGCTGAACGTGGTGGACCTACCCGGGGACAACGCCTGGAGCGGCTCCACGCGCGCCGGGGCCGACTACCACTTCGATATCGGCCGCTGGTGGCCCTATGTGGGTGGCCATTTCGGCTTCATCTACGGGGATGGCGTGGAGGAGACCATGATCGCCGGACCCGACGCGGGGGTGAAGTACTACGTCCACGAGAACACCTTCGCCTTCTTCGAGACGGAGTACCAGGTGCTGTTCAACAGCGCCGACGAGGCAGAGGCCCTGATCGACGACGGCGCCTGGGTGCACACCGTGGGCGTGGGCCTCAACTTCTAGGAGATTCGGGCCGGTCCCGGCCCGTTCCGCTCCGGGGGCGGGCCGGGCTTCCTTCGCGGGCTCATCCCGGCTCCGGGGCCTCGCACACCACCCCAGGACACTAGTCCCCCCGGAAGCACTGTTCCGCTTCGGTACGCGCCCAGAGGCTGGCTTCCAGGCTCTCCCCCCACAGCTCGGCCCGGGCCGCGGAGCGGGCCAAGCGCTCCTCGGTCTCCGTGGCGTCGCTCCAGAGGCGCCCGGAGGCGCGCTCGAAGATTCGGATCGCCCGGGTCTGCACGGCTTCCTCCTCGGGGGCCGGGGCGGGGTAGCTCATGGGGACTCCTCCCGGGTCCGTTGGGCTGCGGCGGGAACCAGCCGGGGAATGCGCTTGGAGCAGTTGCCGAAGATCTGCTCGGGGGTGACCCGCACGTAGCGTTGGGCCGTGGGCCAGGTGTCGGCATAGGCCCCGGGGTCCTCGACGACCTCCGTGGCGCCGTTCACCCGCACCCGCAGGGCGTTCTCGAAGTCGATGAACAGCATGCCGATGCGAGGGTTGACCAGGAGGTTCCCCAGGGAGCTGAAGAGGTTGTTGCCCCTGAAGTCGGGGAACACCAGGGTCCGCTCGTCGACGACCCGCACGGCGGGCTGGGGCCGGCCCTCGGGGTCCGGCTCCGTGGCCCGGAAGCTGGCGTCGCAGTTGCCATCGGCGTCGGCGGTGGCGATGAAGAAGAAGGGCCGGGCCTCCAGGAACTCGGCGATGGCTGCGTTGATCCGCTCCCGAAACATCTGGTTCAGGGCGGCCTCCGGCCAGGCGTTGGGCCCGGCAAAGCGCTCCTGGGCGGTCCGTTCCCCCGGGTGGAGCAGATCCTCTCGCTTGCGCATGGTTGGCGCCCCTTTAAACAAACGATTGTTTTATGTATCGCGCCGAGCCCGGCTCGACGAGCCGGGGCCTAAAGGAGCTCGGCGAGCTCGTCGCAGGCGCGGTCCAGGGGGCCGGTGTCGCCGCAAATGCGCAGCCACAGCACGGCTCCCTCGATGCGGGCCACGGTGTCGTTGGCCAGCCGCTGGGCCTCTTCCGGCGTGTAGGCGGACTGGAGGACGTGGGCCAGGGCCGTGGTCCACTCCTCGAAGAAGGCACGGATGCGGTCGGCGAAGGGCAGTGTGGCCTCGGCCACCTCCAGCCCCATGTGGCCCATCAGACAGCCCCGGGTCTCCAGGAAGTAGGCCCGGGTGGCCTCCATGATGGATCGCCAGCGCACGGGAGCCGGGCGGCTCTCGTCGTAGGCGCGGTCCGCCACCATTCCCCGCAGCTTCTCGCCTACCCGGGCCAGGATGGCCAGGGCCAGCTCCTCCTTGCTGGGGAAGTAGTAGTACAGGCTGCCCTTGAGGAGGCCGGTGGCCTTGGCGATGTCGGCCATGGTGGTATTGCCGTACCCCTTCTGGCGGAACAGGGTCTCCGCCTCCTCGAGCACGGCCTCGCGATCGGTCTTCCGCTGTGGCATTAGGGGGTCCTTACCAACGTTTGGCGGAATTCTTGGGAGGCTGAAGCCTTTTGTCAAATCTGGGGATTGGGCGCTGGGGGATCTCCGGCCGGTGGCTGGCTCACTTCTGCACCAGAATGGCCCAGTTTTCAGTCTCCTGGGCGAAATCCAGGAACCGGTACCCCTTCTCGTCGCACCAGGCGCGGACGTCGTCCCCGCACGGTGGGTAGTCCACCAGGAGCTTGGCCGTGGTGCCGTGCTCCAGGGAGTCCATGGCCTGGTTGATGGCGAGGAGGTAGCCGGGGCAGGTCTGGCCGCGGACGTCGATGGCGGTGGTGCCGTCCTCCTGGGGGGAGACCGCGGCGTAGATGGTCTTTTCCGGGTCCTTCCGCTTTCTTCCGAAGAGTCGCATGGGCATCGCTCCTTGCCGGGCAAATTGGGCAGGGCCGGACGTCCGACCCCGCCACGTCCCACTCACGAGGCCATGGGGGCCTTCCAGAGCTTCATTTGCTCGTCCCAGAACTGAGCCCACAGGCCGAGGTAGTGCTCGGCCCTGGCCCGCACGGGCTCGTACTGCTCGGGGGTGAGGGCCTGCATGAGGATGTACCAGAGGTCGTCCTCGTGGTCATCGTCGTAGGCCGTCCACTCCTCCTCGTCGCTGGTGCCGTGGAACTCGTAGTAGCCGCCCTTCACGTCGATCCCCACCGCCATGACCGCCGCGCGCAGGGGCGGGCTGAACAGGACCACCTGCTTCTCCGCGATGGTGAGGAAGAGGGTGAGCACCGCCAGGTCCTGGTAGGCCGACTCCAGGTTGTGGTGCAGGGCGTCCGCCACCGGCGTCGGCGTGTAGGTCTCCCGCTCCTCGCGGCCGACACCGAGCTGGTCGAGCAGGTCCTCGAAGAGGGGATAATGGGCCAGGGCGGGGTTGCCCCGGTAGTAGCCGTCCTGGTCCACTCCCGGTCGGAAGCCGAACTCGTCCAGGGCGTTGAGGGTCAGCAGGAAGCGGGACGGCATCTTGCTCCCGGGGCCGAGGCGGCTTTCCACCTGCTTGGTGAGCAGTTGGGCGATGAGCAGCGCGTCGGTGAAGATCTTCACCCCCGCGTGGCGGTATTCGAGATGGATCCGGGCCAGGTCCTCCTTGGTGAACTGGCCGTCTGCCAGGGCCCGGCCCGCGGAATGCCCGACCAGGCGATGGTTGTGGATGGTCTCCTGCAGCTCCTGGACGAAGCTCCTGTTGCGCTCCCAGAGATCCGGGGGGACGGTGGCTTGGATGGCCTGTTTGGCCAGGCGGCGGGGGTTGTCGAGGTCCATGAGGCGCTCCCTTTTTTAACAAACGGTTGGTCCTTTTCATATAAAACGCAGGGGGGAACCGGTGTCAACAACGGTTTTTTATCAATAAGTTAGAATATTTTCATAAGTAAAGAGGTCCCAGTTGGGGGAACCGGGGGTTGCCCTTTGGCGACGCAGCGTATAGAAGAGGGCCCCGACAAAAGAATCCGGATCAAAAGGAGGAGAAACCAGTGGGCTTCATTCTTGTAGGACTGGCTCTGCTGCTGGGCCTGATCGGGCTGGGAATGGCCGTAACCGTGCTCATCACGGGGATCCAGGCGGGTCCCGGCGCGCATTAAGTCCCGGCGGTCTTCGCATAGAGTAGGGCCAGCGGTCAGCCGCTGGCCTTTTTTTGGTTTGTTTCAAGCCCGGCCACCGGTGCGGGGTCACCGGAAGGCCTAGCGAACGGGCGCCTGGGCCTGGACCTCGTCCCGGGAGGGTCGGGGGTCGTCGAAGGGGCGGGTGTCGGAGTGCTCGCGGAAGCATTCGTTCAGCCGGGGCAGGGCTTTGTCGGTGCCGTGGAGGAGCAGGGGGAAAGCGGACTCCGCCGCCTCGGAGGACAGGGTCAACCGCTTGCCGCTGCGCAGCACGCGCACGGGGGCCTCCTCCCAGGCCCCCAGGTCCAGGTGGACCACGTCGCCGCGCAGGGCCTGGGCCCGGAAGCGGCCCACCCGTTCCCGGTCCACCGCCAGGGTCACCCGGTAGGTCCGTCCCTTGGGGAGGGTCCATTCGGTGTTCTGCACCAGCAGGCCCAGGTGGCCGTTGAGGAACAAGGCGAAACCGTAGGAGGTGTCCGCGCCTCCCGGCGTGGATATGAGGCAGCCCCGGAAGGCGCCGGTGGAGTCGCTAAGGAGGACCTCTCCCTTCCAGGGGCCCGAGGAGAAGGCCTCCCGGGTGGCGGCGTCCACCGGGGAGGCCAGGAGAAGCAGGAGCAGGAGGGCCGAAGGCCGAAACCTGACACGCATCGGCGGTTTCTCCGGTAAATGTGGGGGGTTTTTTCAGGCTCCCGCGGCCAAGTTGCCGAGGCAAAGGTGGCCGCGCCGCTAATTGATGTGTCTGGAGGTGGTCAGTCGGCGGAGCGGCGGGAGGTTCTCCAGAGGCAGGAAATTACGATGGAAATAAAAAGTATCAAAAAATATAAAACTTAACCGCCGGGCATGGAGGATTCCCCGCAGTCGCACTGCGGTTTTCCGGTACGAGCCGGCTTGGCAAAGCGAGGTCTGCGCGCCCCTGACTCGGAAAAATGGCCAACGGCTGTTCCGGGTTTGGACCTTTGGGCGGGAAGTGCTATCTCATGGGAAGGAGGGATTGATCCTCTGAAGGGGGAAATCATGACGGCACCATCCGATAAATGGGGAAGCGTGGGCGATATCCAGTCCCTTCGGCGGGGGTTCCAGCGCTTCGCGCTGTTCCAACTGCTGGTCCTGGCCGCGGCCGTCGCCACCGGAATTGGCGGTTTCATGCTCGTGGCGGCCTCCGGGGCGGTACTGGGGGCGGTCTTCGCCCTGTGGGCCGGTCTGGCCTGTCTGGGGCCCCTGCTCAAGGTGGCCATGGAGTTCGATTCCATCCCTGCCAGCTTCGCTCCCATCCACAAGCCCGAGTACGAGCAGCTGTGGGAGCGTGCCGTGCGTAGCCCGGAGCTGCGGGCGGAAGTGGAGGATATCCTGCGACGGCGGGACAGCATCACCCGCTACGAGTACCGTCACCTGATGGGGGATGAGGATCCGAACGCGCTGCTTTTGCCGTGAAAAAGCGAAGGCAGCAGGGGGATGGTTGGCCATGCGGCGAAGCGACGGCCCGGGGAGCCCGGGCCGTCGCTTGTTCGCGGCTTAAGGTTGCATGGCCCGGCGTTTCCGGTCCAGGTTCAGGGTGCAAAGGATGTGGACCCCGATTCCGCCCATGACGAGCGCGGTTACGAGGGTGCCTCCTATGTGCTGCCCGAGGAGGCTGGTGCCGATCCATTGAACCAGGGCTGCAATTACCAGGTAGGCGATGATCGGACCAACTATGCCGCAGCGGGCATTCTGCGTTGGCGTGGCCATGTGCGATCCTCCCTTGGGATGACCGAGGCCCATGGAGGGCCTGGGTATGCCATGGAAACAAACAGGCTCCCGTTCAGCATACAACCTGGAGGCCCTTTTGACCTTTTTCAAGAAAACCAGGGACCAAGAAAGATCCGTCGTGGGGAAAGAGCAGTGACTGCTCGTCGACCGTTGCGGCCGCTGCTCCTGTTTTCCGGCTTCCTCTTGGCTTTCCCCGCTCTGGGTCAGGACGACAGAACGTCCTCCTCGTCCGCCTGGGAGATCGGGTTCGAGGAGCTGTATTACGACGTGCGCTGGTCGGGGATGAAGGCTGGCAAGGGCATGTTCCGCGCCTATCCCAGCAACACGGGGCTGGTCCTCCGGGCGCAGATCTGTTCGTCCGGTTTCGTGGAGGCTTTCTATCCGGTGCGGGATCAGATCTATACCTCGGCTCGGTTCAAGAACGACGAGCTGATGCCCCAGCACAACCGCATCACCCAGATCGAGCGGGGTCGCACCAAGGAAAAGACGCTGGACTTCCAGTCCGGGGGCAAGGTTCTGTTCCGGAAAGGGGACAAGGAAAAGACCATCGAGATCCCCGAGGGGACCCTCGATGTGCTCTCAGCCATCTATACCATCCGGCGCATGCCCCTCAACGAGCAGGAGGAGCGGCGGCTGCCGCTGATCGACGGCAAGAAGCGGAAGACGCTGGTGGTACCCGCAATGGACCGGGTGGAGGAGGATGGGAAGGAGCTTTTGAGAGTGGAGCCTTACACGGTGGGACCGGACGGCAAGCGCAAGGGCGGGGACGACTGGCTGCTGCATCTGACCCCCGAGGGCCATATCCCGGTACGGATGAATCTGGACCTGTCCTTCGGCTCCCTGGACATGCGCCTGACCAAGGTCCGCCGCGAGCCCGGCGACGATCCGGATTCTCCCCGGATGTTCTGCGACGAGGAAGTGAGGATGCCCCGCTAGCTCCGGGTGGCTGCGCGGCGGTGGACGCCGGGTGCGGGGCCTTGCTTTAATCGGATGAGGATCAATCAGCCTGCAGGTACCGAGTATGAGGCGGCTAATTCCCGGGCAGGAGCGACACGACGCCATGGTCCGCCGTATCGCCCAGGGGCTCCGCGACGGCGGATTCAACGAGGTGCTCGCCGATGGGGTGGACGGGTTCGAGATTCCCGATCCCATCGGTGGCCGGGTCCCGGATGTCCTGGCCCGGGGCAATCGCCTGCACATCTACGAGGTGGAGACCGAGGAGACCCTCGGTAGCGAGGAGACCCGGCTGCAGTGGCAGGCCTTCGACCGCTTCGTTCGGAAGGACGACGACGCTCATTTCGTCATTGTCGTCCCCAAGGGGCTGCGGCTGAAGGCGGAGGCGCAGAAGAATTACTACCAGCTGTCGGCGGAGGTGCGCGAGGAGGACTTCGCGGCAGAGTGACCCGGTTCCATCGGCAGGAAGGAGGCGCTCCATGGCCTACACGTTCCAATCCCTGAACCTTCCCCCGGAAGCGGAGATGGTACCCGCCGACGAAGAGGGGAAGCTCGCATGGGTGGATGTGGATCTGAACTTTCGGGACGAGGAGACGGGGCTGGAGCCGACGGTCCGGGTGCGGGTGCCCGTGGACTACGCCCCGGGAGGGAACGTGGACCAGATGCACAGCGATGCGGTGCAGAAAGCCGAGGATCTGGCGCAGCTGGCGGCTTCCCACCTCGAGGAGAACGACGTGGACAGCCTGGTGCGCATGGCCATGAGCGGCTAGGGCGGAATCCCGCGGCTAGTGCGCCCGGGGATCCGTCCGCCTGCGGGGGTCCAGGCGCCTGCGCAGGTTTAAAACCTTCTGCCCTGGCTCCACGGATCTACTGAACCGGCGTTCCCTCCGTGATGGACTCCCACTCCGACCGGGGAATCTCCTCCAGGCTGTATCCGGTCAGGTACTCCACGGCGGCGGCGCGGAGCCAGTAGGCGAGGGTCAGCAGGTCCGCCTCCAGGAGCTGGGAGCGGGTGGCGTCCTCGTTGGGGGAGAGGTCGATGACCAGGTGCTCCTCCTCCTCTCCGGGGGCCTCCGCCAGAAGGATGGAGGCGTTCCCCTCCGCATCGATGGTGAACCACCAATCCCGCCCCCGCAGGGGGGCACCCGACACCCTGTACTTTTCTTCCCCGATCATGGAATCGGGGCTGATGGTCAGCGGCACCCGTTGCTGGTTCATGGCAATTCCCTTTCCTGTCCTCGCTGAAATCCCGATCGATGGCTCGGCTCCGGGGGTGCCGGGAAGGAAAGCCGGTTCCGGTTCCGAACCGGAGGAGCCCTGCCCCCGTTCGGTCGGTGGGCCCGGGGTAGGCTGGGCCGGTTCGGGACCTTCTCCCGGGTGGCCGGTTTCTTTCAGTTCTGTTAGGAATTATGGAGCATCCCAGCGACCCTGGCGAAAGTGGGTCGATCCCGACCGGAGGGCTCCCCGGTTCGGGAGCGCAAAAAAAGGCCCGGGCCTGAAAGCCCGGGCCGCCCCCTTCCCGGGGCTGGGGACCGAAAGGAAACCCCGGGAGACGGGGGTATGGAGGGAGAAAAGGAGATGGGCGGTGCATCGAATTGCCCAGTAGACGCAACAAGCTTTCCGTACGGAAGGCTTTTCCGCCCACCCGCTTCTTGCCAGCAGGAAGACCCGTTTCCTACCTTTTCTCTCCTCTACACCAACTGAGACCACAGGGACCCCGGTTCGTTTTCGGGGGCCCCGAATTTTTTTGGGCGCTTCGACGCGCTAAATGGATTTTTCCACTTTGCCGATGGGGGCTGCCAGCAGGTAGATCATGGTGATGAAGGTCTGCTGGTTGCGGTATCCGCGAGCCC
>NZ_JBKGZG010000049.1:0-18777 GCF_046545655.1 Thiohalorhabdus sp.
ACTCCTCCCCCACCGCCCCCGTGGGGTCCCGGCGACCCTGGGCGCGTCCCAGCAGCCAGCCCCCGGCGCCGGTGGCGGCGGTGAGGACCAGCCAGGCCCCCGCCAGCAGGCCCACCGGGAAGTCCACGGGCAGGCTCCACAGAAAGGACTGGTCATTGACCACCTTCACCAGGATCCAGGCCACGCCCGCGCCCACGGCCAGCCCCAGCAGCCCGCCGAAGGCCCCGGTGAGGCCGGCCTCGTAGGCCTGGGAGCGGGCCACGTCGGCCACCCGGAAGCCCAGGAAGCGCAGCATGGCCAGCTCGCCGCGGCGCTCGATGGCCTGCACCGCCAGGGACTGCAGGGTGCCCACCAGGCCCACGCCCACCGCCACCACCACCAGCACATAGGTCACGGCGAAGCTGCGGTCGAAGATCTCCAGGCTGGCGCTGCGGATCTCGCCGGCGTCGGCGATCTCCAGGCCCGGGGCCCGGGCGAAGACCTCCTCCAGGCGGCCGCGAATGGCCTCCTTGTCCGCCCCCGGCTCCAGGTACAGGCCGATCTGGTCCACCTTGCGGTCCCCGGCCAGCTCGGCGTAGGTCCCGCGGTCCATGAGCAGGTGGCCCCACTGGTAGGAGTAGTCGCGCCACACCCCGGAGACCGTCAGGCGCCGGGCCTCCCCGCCGAGGGGCACGCGCAGGGTGTCGCCCACCTGGGTGCCGTACAGGCGGGCGAAGACCTCGGAGACCAGCAACGCGCGGTCCTCCCCGGCCTCCGGCCATTGCCCGCGCATCACCTCGATGGCCGCCCGGGTCTCGGGGAGGTCCAGGCGCCGGGCGGTGATCTCCACCGGGGCCTCCGTGGCCTCCGACTCCCGTGGCGCCCAGTCCAGCTCGGCCCGGCGGAAGGGATCCAGGCGGCGCACCCCCTGCCAGCCCTCGATCTCCCGCCAGGCCTCCGCCGGAATGTGGGTGGTCTGCCCGCCGGTGCCGGCGCGCACATAGAGGTCGGCGGCCAGGATCTGGTGGAGCCAGGCCTCCACGCTGCCGCGGAAGGAGTGGATCATGGTGGACATGGCCACCAGCAGGGCGAAGCTCACCAGGGCGGCGCTCACCGCCAGGGCGGCCCGTCGCGGCGCGCCCAGGAGCTGGGAGCGGGCCACCAGCGCCGCCACGTGGCGGCGCCCCACCGGCAGGGCGCGGGCGAAGGCCCGCAGGGCCAGGGGGGCGAGCAGCAGGCCGGCCCCGAGGACCAGGAGGATGGCCCCGTAGCCGGCCACCGGGAGGCCCTGCCAGGCCGGCAGGCGGCTCAGCACGGCGGCCCCGCCGAGGGCCAGGACCGCCAGGACCAGCCGCGGCCCCCGCCCGGGCCCGGTCCGCTCCTCGGCGCCGCCCCGGCGCATGGCCGCCTCTCCGGCCCCGCGCACGTTGTCCAGCACCGGGGCCAGGGTGCCCAGCGCCGCGGCCAGGACCCCCAGGGCGCCGAAGCCGAGCATGTCCCACCACTCGGCGTGCAGGCGCGCCTGGAGGTCGCGGAAGTAGCCGGCCCCCAGGTCGCCGCCCAAAGCCTCCACCCCCGCCCAGGCCAGGGCGAGGCCCAGGACCAGGCCCAGGGCCGAGCCCACCACGCCGAGCACCAGGCCCTCGCCCAGGAGCCAGGCCGCCAGCCGGGCGCGCTCCATGCCCAGCACCCGCAGCACGGCGAACTGGGCGCGCCGGCGGCGCATGGACAGGGTGAGCAGGCTGTAGACCAGGAAGGCGGCGGTGAGCAGGCCCACCAGGGCCAGGACGTTGAGGTTGGTGCGGTAGGCCCGGGTCATGGCGTCCAGGCGCTGGGCCTCCAGCTCCGGCCGGGACAGGCGCGCGGACTCGCCGGCCAGCTCCTCCAGGCGCTCGGCGAAGGCCGCCCGCCGGTCCGGGTCCTCCAGCACCACGTCGATGCGGTCCAGCTCGCCCACGCGGCCCAGGGTCCACTGCGCCGTGGCGATGTCCATCACCGCCCCGTCGGACCAGAAGGTCCCGGCGGGCAGCAGCCCCACCATCCGGAGGGTCACCGGCTCCGCACCCACCTGGGCGCGCAGGGTATCCCCCGGCCCCTTGTCCAGGCGCTCGGCGGCGTCGCGGCCCAGCAGCACCGCTCCCCGGGCGAGCAGGTCCCGGAAGTCCAGCCCCTCCCCGCCCAGCTCGGGCAGGTAGTCGCCGCGGACCGCGGCATCGCGCAGGAGGTCCACCCCCAGCACCGGCAGGTCGGCGCCGGGGGCCACCGGCACCTCGGCGCGCAGGGCCGGGAAGGCCTCGGCCACCTCGGGCAGGGCGCGGATGCGGGGCAGGAGATTCTCGTCCAGGGCCCCCTGCGCGGGCTGCACGGTGGTTCCCGAGCGGCCCGACAGGGCGGAGACGCCCTGCTCGAAGCTGTGCAGGGCGGAGGCGTTGACCCAGTGGATGGCCGCCACCATGGCCACCCCCAGGGCGATGGCCAGGGCCATGCCGGCGGCCTGCATGGGCCGCCCCGCCAGGGGGCCCCACACCAGGGCCCGGAAGAGCAGCCGGGCCGGCCTCACGATTCCCGGTGCAGCCGGTGGTGGGCGAGGCGGTAGCGGGTGTGGGCACGGGACGCCACCTCCGGGGCGTGGGTCACCACCAGGGTGGTGGTGCCCAGCTCCTCCACCGCCTCCACCAGCAGGTCCATCACCGCCACCGCCGTTTCCTCGTCCAGGTTGCCGGTAAGCTCGTCCGCCAGCAGCACCGGCGGGCGGTGGATGAGGGCGCGGGCGATGGCGGTGCGCTGGGCCTGGCCGCCGGAAAGGTGGCGGGGATAGGCATCCGCCTGCTCCGCCAGGCCCAGGCGCCCCAGAAAGCCCCGGACCCCCTCGTCCTCCCAGCGCTCCCCCTGCAGGGCCAGCGGAAGGGCCACGTTTTCCGCCACCGTCAGGTAAGGCAGCAGATGGAACTGCTGGAAGACGAAGCCGAGATGGGCCCGCCGCCAGCGCGCCGCCGCCGATTCGTCGAGGGCGGTCACCTCGGTGCCGAGCACCGTTACCCGGCCGGCCTCCGGCACCGCTAGCCCCGCCACCAGGTTGAGCAAGGTGGACTTGCCCACCCCGCTGGGCCCGAGCACGGCGGCCAGCTCGCCCCGGGCCAGGGTCAGGTCCAGGTCCTCCAGCAGGGGGCGGTCCGCGCCGGGATAGGCGAAGCGGACCCCCTCCAGACGCACGGCATGGGGTTCGGCGGCGGCTCGGGCCAAGGCGGTCTCCGGTGGGACGGGGAAAATTCACGCTACCGGCGGCCCGCCGGGGTTGCAAGGTCCGGCGTCCCGGAAAAAGCTGGGTGGAGAACCCGGTGGCGACCACCCGTACGCAAGGAGGCGGCCATGAACGACCTTCCCCGCCACTACGAGCACCTCCGGGAGGAATACCCCCGCTACCTGGAGGCCCTCGAGGACCTGGGGCAGGCGGCGCGCGACGCCGGCCCTCTGGAGGAGCGCACCACCAACCTGGTGCAGCTGGCCGCGGCGGCCGCGCTGGGGTCGGAGGGCGCCGTCCACAGCCACACCCGGCGCGCCCTGGAGGCCGGCGCGACCCCCCAGGAGATCCGCCACACCCTGGTGGTCCTCACCAGCACCATCGGCTTCCCCGCCACCTCCGCGGCCCTGAGCTGGGTGGAGGACGTGATCGGGGAGGGCTGAGCGCCCGGGAAGCGGGGGCGCACAAAAAACGCCGGGGAGCGTGCCCCGGCGTGGTCCCCTTTTGCCGTCCGCGGGGCGGACGGCCGCGGTCTCATCCCGGCCCTTCCCCTGGTGCCGCCGGCATCCCCGTGGCGCGGTGGCTCCCGGGCATCCGCCCGGCTGGATGGCCCCGAGGGAGTGCGCGGGCCGGGGGCGCTCCCTCCAGGGCCGAAACTACCTACCATTTGGTTTCGGATTGAGCGTAAGTCTCCTGCAGCCGGGGTTAGGCGTCAACCTACTGGATAACTGGGGAATTTTTAGCCTAGCTTCGTTTGCCTTCTGGGTGCCTAGAACGGCCTTCGACCACAACTCCTGTCCCGGGTGGGAGACACGCTCAACGAAACCAGCCTTGCTGGTGTGGGTTTTTGGGGTGAGGGTGGGCAAAAAAACGCCGGGGCAATTGCCCCGGCGCCCGGCCGTGAGGGGAGAAACGGCCTTGCAGGGTCAGGCGGCGTGCTTGCGGCCGCACTGCTTGTTGGCGGGCACGGCCTCGTCGATCCGCTTGGGATAGGGGAGGTCGAGGTTGGCCATGATCTCCAGGAACTCCTCGCGGCTCTTGTCCATCCCCAGGCGCGGGTTGCGCTCCTTCTCCTGGCCGATGGTGGAGACATGGCGGTGGTTGTAGTCGTGGCCGGGATAGACCAGGGTCCGCTCCGGCAGCGCGAACAGCTTGTTGCGCACCGACTCGAACAGGGCCTCGGCGTCGCCGTTCTGGAAATCCGTGCGACCGCAGCCGTCGATCAGCAGCGTATCGCCGGTCAAGACCATGTCCCCGACCACGTAGCTGTGGCTGTCGTCGGTGTGGCCCGGGGTGTAGAGGGGGTCGATGCGCACGCTACCCACCTCGACGGGCTCGCCCTCGCGCACCTGGAAGTCGGCGCAGTCCACCCCGCTCTGCTCCGGCAGGCCGACCCGGCAGCCGGTGCGCTCGCGCAGCTCGGTGTCGGCGGCCACATGGTCGGCGTGCACGTGGGTCTCCAGGACGTACTTCAGGGTCAGGCCGTGCTCCGCCAGGGCCGCCAGGTCGCGGTCCACCATGGAGGCCACCGGGTCCACGAGGACGGCCTCGCGGGTCTCCTCGTCGCCCAGCAGGTAGGTGTAGGTGGAGGTCTCGGGCTCGAACAGCTGACGGAAGATCATGGTTCTACCTCCTTGATCCCGGCTATGGGCGGGCCACTGGAGCGTTAGAGTATTAGCGTTTTCTTATTGACTTGGATGCCCATGGCCGGGCGAAGTTCCCGACCCTTTCCGTCAGCTTTCCGGAGGCAGGTCCAGGGGGCCGCGAGCCGGCATGGCCGGCCCCGGGTGCTAGTGGAACCGGTAGCCGATGCGGAAGCGCAGACCGGTGTAGTCCACGTCCCGGCCGTCCCAAACCCCCAGGCCCTCGGCGCGGGTGATCATGCCCATGGTGTAGAGCTCGCCGGGACCCTGGACGCCCAGGCTGAAGCCCCAACCCGGGCCCAGGCCTTCCCGGGTGTAGCGGTCGCCGTCCACCACCTGGCGGTGCAGGCCCAGGTGGGCGCCCACGAACATGGTGCGGTACCACGCCCGCCCCTCCAGCCCGAGAATGGCGTTGCGCACGGAGGGGTCTTCGGCCAAGTCGTCGCTGGTCTCCAGGGCAAGGCTGAAGAAGGGGTTCCAGGAGAAGGCGCCGTGCACCGGCACCTGATAGTCCAGCCCGAGATTGACCCCGTGACTGGCGTAGTCCCGGTCGGCGGGGGAGTCGCTGAAGCGGTTGTCGTGGAAGGCCAGGCCGCCGAAGAGACTGGGGCCGGCCACCGGCCCCGCGTGAGCGGCGGATGCGGCCAGGAGCAGGGCGGGCAGAAGGAAGCGGGACAGGGTCCGGGCAGGGCGCATGGTTCCTCCAGGGGCTGCGGTCTCGGGTACCGCGAAAACCTAGGGGATTTCCCGGATCCCTGCAACGCCCCTTGCCAGCGCCCCGCCATTACCCGTATCTTGAGTCCAATCTCCGGTTCACCCCCAAAATATTGGGTGTCGCAAGAGGGAACCCGGTGCGAATCCGGGACTGACGCGCAGCGGTGTTGGGGAACGAAAGCCGCACGAGGTCGCCGACCTCGGGCACTGCCCTTCGGGGTGGGAAGCCGCGGCCGTAGGCTGCCCCTGAGTCCGAAGACCTGCCGGAGAACCCCGTCCCAACGGGACGGGAACCCGCGAGCCTTCGCGCCGGCGTCCGGATTCCGGACCAGGGCTCCCGGGACCGGCGGGCCGCCGCGCCCCCGTGCCCCGGCCCCGCCGCGTTGGCTCCAATCGACCGATAACGCGCTTTTGCGGCGATTGGAGATCCCATGAGCAGCCGTTTCCCCCGTCCGGGCCCCTGCGTGGGCCCCGCCGTCCCGTCCTCCCTGGACTCCGTTTCCCCCCTCCAGCGAGCCACCGATCACCTGCGCCGTGTCCTGCGCCTGCAGGAAGGGACCGGGCCGGCCGCCGAGGCGCGGATCAGCGCCCAGGTGGAGGACCTGCTGCAGCGGCTCCCGGCCGATGCCCTGCCGGCTCCGGAGGACCTCGTCGACCAGCTGTGGGCCGTCCTGCTGGAGGCCGGCCAACCCTTGGCGGCCCGCTTCTTCCGCCCGTACCGCGCGGGGCGGGGCCCGGTCCTCTGGGTGCGGCGCCCCGGCACCGGCGCCGACCCCCTGGCCCGCGAGCGCGTGGAGGCGGTGCTGGAGCGCCGCTGCCGGGCCCTGGAGGATCCCCACCTGGACGGCCCCCGCATCCACCGGCTCTGCCGGGCCCGGTTGCGCGACGGCATGAGCGAGGCGGCGCTGGTGCGGGTGCTGGCGCTGACGAGCCCCGGCCAGGCGGCGGTGCTGGACCGCCTGGGGGTCACCGTCTAGGGGGACATCCGGGCGGCTACCTCCTCCCGCACCGCCTGGGCGGCCCGGGCCACCACCGCCTCCGCGGGTGGAGTCCGCGCATCGGCCTCTACCCCGACCACCACCCACTCCGACAGGACTCCCACCCGCCCGGCGAGGGCCAGGGCCTCCGCCAGCCCGAAGCCGTGGGAGGACAGGGGCTCGGCCGCCGGCAGCTCGTCCAGGTGGCGGAACCGGTGCAGGGTCCCCGGCGGGGCCCCGCTGCGCACCGCGTCCACCAGCACGGCGTGGCCGACGCCCTCCAGGTGGGGCAGCAGCCCCGGGCCCGGACGGTCCAGGGCGGCGAGCCGCACCGCCGGCCAGGACGCTTCCGCCTCCGCCCGCAGGGCCTCCACCACCGTCCACCCCACCCGGTCGCCGCCGAACGGCGAGCCGATGCCGAGCACGGCCACGGGGATCATTGGCGGTGGACGGTGAGGTCGAGGAAATGGGTGGCGCAGGAGATGCAGGGGTCGTAGTTGCGGATCACCCGCTCGCCGAGGAAGCGCAGCTCGTCGTCCGGGGCGTCGAGGCCGCGGGCTTCCAGGGTGGTGCGCAGGTCGTCCTCCATGCGCGCCTGGTTCTGCGCCGTGGGCGGCACGATGCGGGCGGCCGTCACGCGCCCGGCGTCGTCGGTCTCGTAGCGGTGCCACAGGACCCCCCGCGGGGCCTCGGTGGCCCCGTACCCCGTGCCGGCCCGGGGCGCGACCTCGGCGTAGGGCCGTTCCGGGACCCGGTAGTCGCCCAGCAGGCGCACCGCATCCACCAGGGCCGCGTGGATCTCCAGGGCCCGGGCAAGCAGGGAGTGGAAGGGGTTGGTGGAGGGCAGCGCCGGTCCCGTGTCCGCCAGCAGGGCCCGGGTGGGCGCGGGCAGCACGTCGGCGTTTAGGTTAAGCCGGGCGAGCGGGCCCACCAGGTAGGGCTCGCCGTGCAGGCGGGCGTGGAAGGCCGTGGAGTGGGGCACCTGCTCCTCGGTGACGTGGTCGGCGAAGGCGGCCACGGGGGCATCGAGGCCGGTGGAAGCGGCAATCCGGCCCCGGTTCATGGGGTAGTCGGCGCCGTTGCGCAGGGCCAGGCAGGGGAATCCCTGGCCGTTGTCCGGCAGACCGAATCCCGCCGCCCAGCGCGCCAGGGCCTCCGCCTCCGGGACGGCGGCCTCCAGGCGGCCCCGCAGGTCGGCAACGTCTGCGGCCTTTGGTGCGTGGTGGAAACCGCCCACCCGCGCCCCTACGGGGTGCACCGCCCGCGCCCCGAACAGGGCCATGAGCTCGTTGCCCAGGGCCTGCAGGCGCATGCCGCGGCGAACCTCCTCCGGGTGGTCGGCGGCCATGGCCAGGGCGCTGTCGTAGCCGAAGAAGTCCGGCAGGGCCAGCAGGTGGATGTGCAGGGCGTGGCTCTGGATCCATTCCCCGCAGTAGAAAACTCGGCGCATGGCGCGCACCCAGGCGCCGGGCTCCACGCCGAAGATGGACTCCAGGGCCTGCACGGCGCTCATCTGGTAGGCCACCGGGCAGATGCCGCATATGCGCGCCACCGCGTCGGCCACCTCGTGGTAGCCCCGCCCCTGCAGGAAGCGCTCGAACAGGCGCGGCGGCTCGAAGATGCGGAGCTTGAGGTCCGTGATGCGGCCGCCCGCGGCGTGCACCTCCAGGGCGCCCTCCCCTTCCACCCGGGCGAGCACCGGCACGTCGATGTCGATGCGGCGGGTGGGGTCGCTCACGGGCCTCCCCCGGCGCCCCAGCGCAGGCCGGCGCCGTGCAGGGGCTCGCGGTGGCTGTGGATGAAATGGAAGCGCCGGGCCACGTCCTCGCGCATCAGCCCCAGGCCCTCGAAGCGCCGTCCGAGGGCATCGGGATTGGGGTTCTCCGCCGGTCCGTAGCAGCCGTAGCAGTCGCGGCCGAAGGCGGGGCACAGGGCGCCGCAGCCGGTGACCGTCACCGGCCCCAGGCAGGGCTGGCCCCGGCTCACCAGAACGCAGACGTGGCCGGCCCGCTTGCACTCCATGCAGACCTTGTCCCGCTCCGGGACCGGGTCCACCCCCCACAACAAAGCCCGCACCGCGGCGAGCACCTGGCGGCCGTTCACCGGGCAGCCCCACAGCTCGTAGTCCACCGTCACGTGGTCGGCGATGCCGGTGGAGGTGGCCAGGCTCTCCACGTACTCCGGCGAGGGGTAGACGTCCGCCAGCCACTGCTTGCCGTCGTGGAGGTTGCGCAGGGCCTGGATGCCGCCGGAGGTGGCGCAGGCGCCGATGGGCACCAGGTAGCGGGTGTTGGCCCGGATCCTCTGGATCCGCTCCGCCTCCTCGGGCGTGGAGATGCTGCCCTCCACGAAGGCGATGTCGGTCTCCGCTTCGGGGGCCACCGGCCCGGCCTCGGCGAAGTGGACGAAGTCCACCAGCTCGGCGAGTCGCACCAGAGCCTCGCCGAGGTCCAGGAAGGCCAGCTGGCAGCCGTCGCAGGAGCTGAACTTGTGCACGGCCACCCGGGGCTTGGCTTCATCACCCGCCTTTCCCATTCCCATTTCTCCCAGGGTTTAGGGTGTAGGTTGGCGCTCCCTTCCAGCCACAGTACGGAAAGCCGGCCTGCCAGGGAATCCCTGCGGCCCCGTGGCTTGCCGTCTAGCGTTATATCTGCTCGAATATAACGAAAGCGCGTCCCCGGAGCAGCGCCCCGTGCCCCCATCGGTCCCCACCCGTCCCGCCGGCCGTCTTTGGCTCGAGAAGGAGAATCAGGGCTTCCTCGGCCAGGGTCGCGCGGAGCTGCTGGAGCGCATCGACGAGCTAGGCTCCATGGCCAAGGCGGCGCGGGCCATGGGCATGGGCTACAAACGGGCCTGGGACATGGTGGAGGCCATGAACAACCGGGCCGATGCGCCCCTGGTGGAGCGCGTCACCGGGGGCCGGGGCGGCGGCGGAACCCGCCTGACCGAGCACGGGCGGCGGATGATCGAGGAGTTCCGGGCCGCTGAGGCCGCCTACACCCGGTTCCTGGAGATGCTGGCGGCCGAGTCCGGCGACCCGGAGCGGCTGCGGGCCCTGATGGGGAGGTTGGCCATGCGGACGAGCGCGCGGAACCAGTGGTGGGGCCGGATAACGGACATCCAGCCCGGCTCCGTGAATACGGAAGTGGTGCTGCGCCTGGGCGGCGGGGAGCCCCTGGTGGCGGTGATCACCAACCAAAGCGTCCGGGAGCTGGCCCTGGCCGAGGGTGCCGAGGTGCTGGCCCTGGTGAAGGCCACCCACATCATCCTGACCGGAGAGGAGGCGGGGCTGCGAACCAGCGCGCGCAACCGGCTATGCGGGACCGTGGAGCGGATCGATCAAGGCGAGGTGGAGGCCGGGGTTACCCTCCGGCTGGGTGGCGGCAACACGGTTTCCGCGGTAATCACCAACGACAGCCTAGCCACCCTGGGCCTGGCCGAGGGCGTCGCGGCCTGCGCCCTGATCAAGGCCTCGCACGTGATCCTGGCGGTGAACGGCTGAAAACAAACGCGAACCGCCAAGGACGCCAAGACCGCCAAGCAAGAAGAACAGGAATGCAATGGCAGCGCCCCCGGCCTTCCGCAACCGAGCTTGTCACTCCGCCCGACGAGGCCATACTGCCCGCCTTGGCCGTTTTCTTGGCGTCCTTGGCGTCCTTGGCGGTTCGCTAGTCGGTGGCCTGTCCCACGCCGCCGAGGCGCGGGTGGCGGTGGCCGCCAACTTCAACGCCGCCATCCAGGCCCTCGAGCCCCGATTCGAGGAGGCCACCGGCCACGACCTGCGCATCAGCACGGGCTCCACCGGCAAGCTCTTCGCCCAGATCCGTAACGGCGCCCCCTTCGACGCCTTCCTGGCCGCCGACGCCCGCCGCCCCCGGTTGCTGGAGGAGGCGGGCACGGCGGTGGACGACTCCCGGTTCACCTACGCCGTGGGGCGGCTGGCGTTGTGGAGCCCGGACCCGGACCGGGTGCGCGGCAAGGCCACCCTGGCTGAAGGAGACTTCCGCCACCTGGCCATGGCCAACCCCCGTACCGCCCCCTACGGGCTCGCCGCCCGGCAGGCCCTGCAGGCCCTGGACCGCTGGGCGGACCTGCGCGACCGGATCGTACGGGGCGAGAACATCGCCCAGGCCCACCAGTACGCCGCCAGCGGGGCGGCGGAGCTGGGGCTCGTGGCCCTGGCGCAGGTCAGCGGGCCGGAGGCCCCGGAGGAAGGCTCCCGCTGGGTGGTCCCCGGCGACCTGCACGAGCCCATCCGCCAGCAGGCGGTGCTGTTGGACCAGGGCGCGGGGAACGCGGCGGCCCGGGCCTTCCTGGAATTCCTCCAGGGGCCCGAGGCCCGGGAGATCCTCGCCGACTTCGGCTACGACCCGGGGCCCTGAGCCGCCATGCTGGAGCAAGCCGACTGGACGGCCCTGGTCATCACCCTGAAGCTGGCCGCGGTCACCACCGCCATCCTCCTGCTGATCGGCACGCCCCTGGCGTGGTGGCTGGGCCGCACCCGGGCCCGCCTCAAGCCCGCCATCGAGGCCGTGGTGGCCCTGCCCCTGGTGCTGCCGCCCACGGTGCTCGGCTTCTATTTCCTGGTGGCCCTGGGTCCGCAAGGCCCCATCGGAGCTCCCCTGGAGGCCCTGGGGATCGGTGCCCTGGCCTTCACCTTCGAGGGCCTGGTGGTGGCCTCGCTGGCCTACAGCCTGCCCTTCGTGGTCCAGCCCCTGCAGGACGCCTTCGCCGGGCTCGACCGCCGGGTGCAGGAGGCTTCGGCCACCCTGGGCGCCGGCCCCCTGGACCGCTTCGTCACCGTCACCCTGCCCCTGGCCCGCCGGGGCTTCCTCACCGCCACCACCCTCGGCTTCGCCCACACCCTCGGCGAGTTCGGCGTGGTGCTCATGGTGGGCGGCAACATCTCCGGAGAGACCCGCGTGGCCTCCATCGCCATCTACGACCACGTGGAGTCCCTGGCCTACGGCCAGGCCCACCTGCTGTCGGGAATCCTGCTGGTGTTCTCCTTCCTGCTGCTGCTGGCGGTCTACACCCTCAACCGCCGCTTCCAGGTGGTGGGGCTGTGAGCGGGGCCGGCCTGCGAGCCCGCTTCGCCCTGGAGCGCCCCGGCTTCCGGCTGGAGGCGGCCTTTGAGGCGCCGCCCCGGGGGGTGACCGCCCTGTTTGGCCCGTCCGGCTCGGGCAAGACCACGGCGCTGCGCTGCGTGGCCGGCCTGGAGCGGGCCCCGGAGGGCTACCTGGAGGTGGGCGGTGCGGTGTGGCAGGACGAGAAAGCGGGCGTCTTCCGCCCGCCCCACCGCCGCGGGGTGGGCTACGTGTTCCAGGAGGCCGCCCTGCTGCCCCACCGCACGGTGGCCGGCAACCTGGCCTACGGCTACCGGCGGGCCCGGGGCCCGCGGCGTCTGGACTGGGCGGAGGTGGTGGAACTGCTGGGGCTGGAGCCCTTGCTGGAGCGGCGGCCCGCCGGGCTGTCGGGGGGCGAGCGCCAGCGGGTGGCCATCGGCCGGGCCCTGCTCGCCAACCCCGTGCTGCTGCTGCTCGACGAGCCCCTGTCGGCCCTGGACCGGGCCGCCAAGGCGGAGATCCTGCCCTACCTGGAGCGGCTGCGGGACCGCCTGGCGATTCCCGTGCTCCTGGTCAGCCACGCCATGGACGAGGTAGCCCGCCTCGCCGACCACCTGGTGCTCCTTGAAGGGGGGCGCGTCCAGGGCGCGGCCCCCCTGGCGGAGATGGCCACCCGGCTCGACCTCCCCATGGCCCACGGCGAGTCCGCCGAGGCCGTGGTGGAGGCCCGCGTGGCCGGCCACGAGCCGGAATACGGCCTCACGGTGCTGCACTTTCCCGGGGGACGCCTCACCGTCCCGGCGCTCGACCGCCCCCCGGAGGCCCCGGTGCGCGTGCGCATCCGCGCCCGGGACGTCAGCCTGACCCGCCATCCGCCCCGGGAAACCTCCATCCTCAACGTGCTTACCGCCCGCGTGGCGGACATGCAGGAGGAGGGCACGGAGGGGGTCATGGTCCGCCTGAAGGCCGGAGGCGTGCCCCTGCTGGCCCGGATTACCCGCAAATCCCGGGATTCCCTGGCCCTGGAGCCCGGCATGGAGATCCACGCCCAGATCAAGGGGATCGCCCTGGCCGACTGAGGCCGAGGGCCTACCCCGCCCCCGCGGGCTCCCGCCGGAGGCGCCCGTAAAAGCGGGCGCCCGCGCTCAAGACCAGCAGGGCGGCCACCAGGATCGGGCCGAAGGGCTGATCGAGCGCGAGGGCGGCGACAAAGGCCCCCAGGTAGGCCGCCAGACCCAGGGACGCGCTCACCACCAGCCCGGCCCGCCAGCCGGGGGCCACGCCGAAGGCCGCCCAGGCCGGCAGGAAGGCCAGGGCGAAAGCGCCCATGAGGCCCACGGTGGCCGTGCCCAGGGCCATTCCCGCCGCCACCAGCAGGTCGAAGGCCAGGTGCCAGCGCCAGGCGGGCAGGCGGTTGGCGCGCTCGTGCTCCGGGAAGAAGCGGGCGCGGAGCAAGCGCGGCATGAGCCAGGGCAAGCCCGCCAGGGTGAGGACCGCGAACAGGCCCAGGCCGGCCAGCTCGGGCCAGCCGGCGAAGTAGAGCTGGCCGTCCACCATGGCGTGGGCCAGCGACTCGCCCAGGGCGGTGCTGGCGGCCAGTACCAGGGTGGCGCTCCAGCCCAGCAGGATCATGAGGGCATAGGCCGTGTTGCCGCGGGCCCCGGCGAGGCCCTTGAACAGGGCCCCCACCCCGGCGGCCACGGGGCCCCCGGCGATGGCCGGGACCCCCAGACCGAGGCCCCCCAGGGCCCCCGCGGCGGACAGGTGCGCCAGGCCCAGGGCCGCCAGCCACTCCTCCCGCAGCCGCAGCAGGTTGCCCAGCAGGGGCAGGGTGAGGGCCGCCAGCAGGCCCGCGGCGAAGGGCAGACGGAACAGGGGGTCGGTGAGGGTCTCCAGCGGGCTCATCCCCCCACCTCCAGGCGCCGGGTGGCCACCCGCTCCAGGAAGGGGGCCTCGTGGCTCACCACCAGCACCGCCTCGCCGGCCGCGCGGGCCGTCAGCAGCTCCGCCAGCAGGTCGATCCCCTCCGGGTCCAGGTTGTTGGAGGGCTCGTCCAGCAAGACCAGGCCCGCCCCGCTGGCCAGGCAGGCCCAGATGGTCAGCAGCTGCAGCTGCCCGCCGGAGAGGCGATCCAGCCGCTGCCCCAGCCAGGGCCGCAGGCGCGCCGGGGGCGGGCGGTCCCCGGCCTGCATGACCGCCAACAGCTCCCGGCCCTTGACCGGCATCTCCTCCAACCGGGCCGGGCGCTGGGCCTGGTAGGCCAGGCGCAAGCCCGGGGCCACCTCCAGGCGGCCGCGGTGCACCCGGGCCTCCCCGGCGATGGCCTTGAGCAGGGTGGACTTGCCGGCACCGTTGGGGCCCCAGACCCCCACCACGTCCCCGGGCCGCACCCGGAAGGACAGGGGGCCCAGAACGGGACGGGCATAGCCCACCACGGCCTCCTCGGCGGTCACCAGGGCCGCTGGGTCACCACCTTCCCCAGGGAGGGGGTCGCGCCCGGCCCCCTCCGCATGCTCGACGGTTGTCCGCGACATGGCTTCCTCAGCCCTCTTCCCGCCGCGGGCCGGCGATGGCCGCAACGTAGTCGTCGATAAGGGCGAAGTAGTCGGCGTCCTCGGCCCCCAGCGGCGGGTCCAGGGGCAGCGTGGCCGCCCGCCACCCCGTGGCCTCCGCCACCTTCTCCACCGGGCCCCGCGGGTGGAAGGGATGGCGGAGGATCGCTCCCGGCCCGGAGCCCTCCAGTTCGGCGATCAGCTCCCGCAGGTGGGAGCCCGAGGGCGGCACCCCGGGCTTAGGCTCCAGGTAGCCCCGGATGGGCACCTCCAGGCGCTCCATGAGGTAGCGGATGTCCTTGTGAAAGCCCACCACCCCCGGGCTGTCGCCCGCCCGCTCCTTCCAGGCGGGGAGGCGCTCGTCCACCTCCTCCGCGAAGGCGTCGGCCCGCTCCCGGAAGGCCTCGGCGTGGTCGGGCGACAGCTCCGCCAGATGTTCCGCCAGGGCCTCGGCCACCGCCGCCATGCGCACGGGGTCCAGGTTCACGTGAGGGTCGCCGCCGGGATGGACGTCGCCCCCGGAACGGTCTGCGGGACCGCCGGCATCCAGCAGCTCCACCTGAGCCGCGGCCTCGAAATAGCCCGGCTGGCCAGGCCGGATGGACGAATTGGCGGCGTTGCGGATGGCCGCCGGCAGCCAGCCCACCTCCAGTTCGGCGCCCACCGCCACCACCAGGTCGGCACTGCGCAGGTCCCGGATCATGGAGGGCTTGGCCTGCAGGTAGTGGGTGTCCCGGTCCGGCGGCGCCAGGGTGGTCACGGAGACCGCATCGCCGCCCACGGTGCGGGCGAGCATGGCCATGGAGGTGGTGGTGGCGGCCACCCGTGTCTCCGCCAGGGCGGGAACGGCGGCAGCCAGGCTCAGGATGAGGATCAGCATCGGGCGGATCATGGTCGCCTCCTTGCTAGAAGTCATGGGCGCCGTGCTCGCCCAGGCTCAGGATGTAGCGCAGGAAGAACTGGTTGGCGGTCTCGGTGCCCTGCTCGGTGGCGATCCGCGGCCGGGACCACTGGGCCTGGAGCCGGGAGAAGTGGGTGGGCGTCCAGGTGACGTTGGCCGACACCCGCTCGGACCGGTCCCAATGGGTGGTGGCGGCGGGTCCCTCTCGCTTGTTGGTGAGGCCCACCGTGTCGTAGCGGGCCCCCACCCGCCAGTTGGCGGCGAAGCCGTAGCGGCCCTGCACGTAGAAGCCGTCCTCGGCGAATTTCCGCCGGTCGCCCACCACGGACTCGTCCTCGTGATGGGCCACCTCCAGGTCCTTCACCGTATACAGGTACTCGGCCTGGAGCTTGAGGTCGCCCTTGCCGTACTGGTGAGGGGCGTCGTAGGCGTAGACCCAGTCGGTGCCCGCCACCCACGCCTCGCCACCGAGGACGTGCACCGGGAGATTCTCGTCGCCGTGGATCTCCTGGTGGTCGGCGGCGTACACGCCGAACAGACCCGCCTGCAGCTCGTGGGAGTAGCCCAGGTCGGGCGCCACCTTGGCGAAGGCGGTGAACAGGCGCGGCCCCTCATCCGGCTCGGCGAAGCGGTCCAGATCGCCTTCCCCGACGGGATCCAACTCCTCCATTCCGTGGATGGCCTCCTCGCCGTCGAACCGGCCCACCACCTCCTGCTCCCCCTGCAGGGCCTCCACCCCGAAGCGGGTGTAGACCGGCGTGCCCGGGGTCCAGCTGAGCTGCACGCCCTTGTCCATGAGGCCGTGGGGACCGAGCAAGTGCTGGTAGGGCAGGTTCTGCTCGATGAACGCCCATTGGTGGCGGTGCTTCTCGTTGTGGTAGCCGATGCCGGAGAGGAACTGGCCGCCCTTCACCCGCAGGCCCGCGGGCAGGCCGGTGGTGGTGAAGTAGGCCTCCTCCAGCCCGACCTCGCCGTCGTCCTCGATCACCGCCTGCACGAAGGCGTCGAAATAGGGATCGACGCTGGCGGAGAACAGTAGCTCGGTGGGCTTGAGGTTGAAGCCCGGTTCGTCGCCGCCGTGGGCATGGCCGTCGTCGCCATCCTCGGCGCCGTGGGCGTGGCCGATGCCCGCGGCCAGTCCGGGCAGCTCGGCGCCCTCGCCGTCGGCGTCGTCCCGGTAGGCGTTGCCTTCCAGGATCACGGAGATGTCGGGGTTGAAACGGTTGCCGGAGGTGACCTCGGCGGAGCCGGCGCCGCCGGAATCGGCGCCCAGCGAGGGGGCGGATTGCCCCCAGGCGGCCTCGCCCGCGCCCAGGACGAGGGCGAGGCCCGCCAGCCAAGCGGTGCGTTGCATGGGAAAACCCTTTCCAAAGCGATGGCCATCGCCGCGCGGAACCAGCCACGGGCCACGGACGGTGCCAGGTCCCCGCAGGGCCCGCACGCGGCATGCGCAAACGGTTCTGGGAAGCGGAAAGGGTCAGGCGGGCGGGTCGCGGGCGGCCGCGGCCTGGAGGGCGGCCCGGGGCGGCACGGATTCCGGGGCACGCACCGGCGGTACGGCCACGGTATCCGGCAGGGAGGGAGCGCTAGGGTCGGAGGCGGCCGCGCTCTCGGAGACCACGCACAGCTCGCACACCGGCTCGCCGTCGGCGAGGGTGTGCTCCACGGCATGGGACTGCAGCCCCACCTGGCCCAGGAACAGGGCCAGCAGCAGGGTCAGCAGGCGCCAGCGCCGCGCGGCGGCCTGGGCCAGATGCCGATAGCTCGATGGGGTGCGATGGATCATGCAGCGCTCGGCCTTGCCGCGGGAGGCCGGGAACCGAAGCTCCGGAGGACCTCCCCTTAAAGGAACAACAGAGTAGCCATCAATTTACGGCACCCGGAGGCATTCCGCAAACCTGCCCCCGGGTCGGGCTAGAGGAAGTCGCCCCCGAAGTGGCCGAGGTCGAGACTGTAGCGCAGCATGACCCGGTTCTCCGAGTCCAGGGGGCCGGGCCGCTCGCCGGCATCCCGGGTCAGGCGGGCCCGCAGGGTGGAGTGCTCCGTTGGGGACCAGGTGCTCTCCAGGGCCAGATGGGTGGCCGTCTGTTCCCTCCCCTCCGTCCGCAGGCCGCTCACCAGCCCCACCAGGTCGAAGCGGACATCGGCGTTCCAATCGGGGTCGAGCCCGTACCGCGCCTGCAGGGAATAGACCTCCTCGGTGCGCCGCCGGTCCTTCCCCACCAGCCCCGACTCGTCGGCGTGGTAGGCCACCTCGAGATCCTTCTCCGCGTGGAGATACTCGGCGCTGAGCTTGAGCCGGCCGTCGCCGAAGGCGGTGGGCGTGTCCCGGCTATAGACCCAGCTGGTGCCGGCCATCCAATAGCCGCCCCGTCGCAGCTCCGGGGAATCCGCATTCCCGAGCTCCTGGCGGTCGCTGTCCAGGATGCCGAATACGCTGCCCTGGATCTGGTGCGGTCCACCCAGTGGCGGGGCTGCCTCGGCGAAGGCGGTATAGAGCCTGGGACCGTCCGAGGCTTCCCCGTAGCGCTCCAGCGGCTCTCGGCCCAGCCCAGCGCCCGTCAGGGCTTTTCTGCCGTCGAACCGGTTGAGCGGGCCGCTTTCGCCCTGGAAGGCCTCCACCCCCAGCCGGAGGTGGTAGCTGGCCTCCGCCTTCCAGGTGAGCTGCAGGCCGGTGTCCCTCAGATGGAAAGGCTTCTTCAGGAACCCGTAAGGCACGTGGCCCTGGGTGTATCCCCATTGGGCGGGGTGCTCGCGGTGGGGATAGCCGATGTCCGAGGGGAAGCGCCCCACCTTCCACCGCCAGCCGGAGGGCTGCAGCGGCCGCTCCAGGAAGGCCTGATCCAGACGCACCTTGCCGTCCGCCCCCATATCCCCCTTGATCAGGGCCTTCAGATCGGGGTCCGGAGAGACGGAGAATGTCAGGTCCTGGGGCAGCAGGTTGAAGCCGGTATCGGCGACGGCCTCGTAGTCCGGGCCGCCCTCCTCGCCCCCGATGCCCTTCAAGGATTGCACCGGGGTCGGCTCCGGGGAGGGCTCGGCGTACCCCGCCTGAGCGCACAAGAGGAGCCCGGTGACAAGGCCGCTAAGGCACAAAGGCCCTTTGAGGCAGACGGAAAGGGGGGACTGGAGGTGGGCTGCCATCGTCTCCGGGGTACATCCCTAGACATATTCCCGAAAGAAATTGGGGTATTCCCGTAGGGATCCGGATTATGGCACTGCAGGCAGCGTAGGGGAAGCCCCTGACGCCCCCCCGCACAGGATTCGGAACCTTTTTCTGGCTATCTAAGTGGTAGCTGGGGCAAACACACTGAAAGGATTAAGGATAAACCGGCCGGGGAACGCGGAGGCGGATAGATTCTCTTCTGGAATCCTTTGAGGGAGGGGATCTGGCACGGTTTTTTTTGGGGGGGAAGACAGGTCAAGGGCCTCCCCGGCCGAGGCGGGCAACCGGAATCATTCACGACCCATGCGGCTGGGTGGGAGCCGGAGGGATGCCGGGGAAAACGAACGGGCTGGTCGCAGGACCGTCGATCGGCGGCGGGGAAGGGGGCAGTGGGAACGCCGGGCTAGACGCAAAGGGACAAGCGCGAGGGGTTGCTCGCCGGAGAACCGCCCGTGGATGGGCTCGACGTAAGGGGGAGGAAAAAAGAATGCCGGCGGGGGATCCCCGCCGGCATCCGCCGACGGCCTAACAGGCCGCT
>NZ_JBKGZG010000050.1:0-15804 GCF_046545655.1 Thiohalorhabdus sp.
CTCCTACAGCAGGCTTCTCCTACAGCGGGCTCCCTCCCCAGGGGGGTCTCCACCTAGCGGCCACCCCGCCCCACCGCAGCCTATCACCCACCAACAAGACCGGGAGTGAGGTCACCCTACCCGAGGAAGCCGTGGGAGGGGTCCGCGACCCCGACCCGTTGCTTGGGCTCAATGCCATCGCCGTCCCGGACCGCTCCTACGGGCCTCTTTCGGCAACAGCAAAAGAGCCCCGGCCACCGCAGTGGCCGGGGCTCCGCTCGCCGCGGGAGGAAGAACGCTCAGCCGCAGCCCTGCTCGGGAACGTCCACGTCGTCGTCATCGTCCGAGGAGCCATCGGAATCATCCGCGTCCGGATCGTAGCTGATCCAGCGGCTGGCCTCGGGGATGTCCGCCCGCCAGGGGGAGTCCGACGCCAGGTTGTAGGTGCCTTCCTTGTTCTCGTGGTAGGCCATCTGCCCCCACTGGGTCCACGCGCCGTCGTAGAAGCGGGTGGGCTTGCCCAGCACCACGCCGCTGGCGATGCCGGTGATCATAGCGCGGTAGGTGGTCACGCAGTACGTGTAGACGGTCTGGCCGTCCTCGTAGCCGAGGCTGTCCAGCTTATCCTGGAGGGAATCCTTGTCCAGGTACCGCCAGCCCTCGTCGGCCACCAGCAGTTGGTCGTAGGGCAGGTTCTCGGCCCCGCGCACATGGCCCTCGAAGGCGTAGCCGCGGCCCTGGTTCTCCAGGCCGTAGTACTCCTCGGGGGAGCGGGCGTCCCAAATGAGATTTTCGGTGGTATTAGCCTTGGCCACATCCAGCATGTCCTCATAGCTGGCCATGAGGTCCATGTTGGCCTCGGGCAGATCCGCGGCGGCCGTAACTTCGGAAAGATCCACGGAACCATCGGCAATGTCCGGGTTGTAGTGCCCGGTCACCACATCAGCGGGGTCCGTATCGATCTGGACATGATCAGTGTCGGTGAGCGGCCCTTCATCTGTGTTCCACTGGGCCCCACCATTTAGTAGGGCCAGATGATCGGCCGGCGCGCCCCAGTAACGCAACGCGTACCACAGGCGGCCCATCTGCATATTGGGGGGGCCACCGCCCTCACCCATGGCCACCACCACCATATCCTCGGTGGGATCGACGTCGTACTTGGCCATGAGATCGTTCATGGAGGATTCGCTCAGCACCATGGACACGGAGTCGATGGCCCCGTTGTTGCGGGTCTCGCTCACTTCGCCCCCGCTTACCACATAAGTGCGGACGTTCTCTCCGTCAGTATTACCGGTGTCCTCCTGGAAATAGATCCCACCCCCGGTCCAGGTGCCGTCGTCGTCGTAGTCGCCGCCGTCATTGACCTCCAGGATTACCAGATCGCCGGCGATCGGATTCCCTTCGCTATCGTTGGGCTTGTTGTTGGCCCATTCATCCATCCAGTCGGCCAGGGTTCCGGCCGTGATCAGCCCGTTGGTGTTGTTGCTGTAATCGGGATCGTCGGACCCGTGATCCTCCGCGATCTCCGCCGGGGACTGCAGCTCCGCCTCACTATCGGCTTCCTGCTTAACCGCAAAGTCTTCATCCGGGATCACCGAGGCGCTGTCGGCGTAGGAGTCCACCCCCGAAGGCCGCTCCACGGTGGACGGGTCGTTGTAGTTGACCGGATCCGAGGTGCCCGTCATGTACTCGGTGACGGTCTTGTTGTCCGCTTCGTCGCCGCAGCCGCTCAGGGCGAGGACGCCCGCCACCGTCAGCGCGCCCGCCCGCACTCCGGCCCCGCGGAGCCTGGAAATGGCCGGTTTGGTGTGTGAAGCCATCGCGTTTCCCCCTCATGGCTTGTCGGTTTCCGGGCCGAGGATTGAAATTGTGCCCGATCCCCTCCTTGCAGGGGGCGTGCCAAACACAAAAACCACATAAATTCATAACACTAAAAAGATTTCCCCGTAAGGACCCGGATTGCAGAACCAAGCCGGGGGCAGAGAATCTTGCCAAATGCAATACGGACATTCCGGGCGGTCCGATACAGTGTGAATGGTTTCAGATTCGCCCGCTGAAGCGGGCTCCTACGGGTAGCGGCAATGGGTTGTAGGAGCCCACTTCAGTGGGCGATTGGTCGACCTGCTAAAGCAGGTTTCTTTCGCCAGACCGAAAAACAAAAAAGCCGCCCGAAGGCGGCTTCGCTTCCCAAAGGGCATGGCTGCCCCGCTTCTCAGCTCCCTACCAGCAGAAAACCCGGTCCGCCTCGGTCAGGGCGCTGTACAGCTCAGCGTCGAACTCCTGGGGGCGGGCCTCGCGCTCGGCGAGGCAGACCGTGCGACAGGAGTGGATGTCGTCCAGGGCGTCGAGGACGCTGTTCACCCCCTCGCTGAGGTCCTCCCGCCTGCGGACCACGTGCAGGATCTCCATGGTGGGCCTCCTTCCGTTTCCCGTGACCTACAGGGCCAGAACCGCGTCGTAGCCGGGCAGCCGCTCCGCCAGGGCGGCGGGCGACACGCTCCCGCCGGGGCCTTCCTGGCCGGGCACGGCGGAGATCGGCTCCACGTCGGCGAACTCCAGCACCTCCATCTGCTCCTCCACGGCCGGCGTATCGGCCAGCGGCTCGTCGAGGACATAGACGTCCACCGCGTGATCGGTCAGCGTCATGCCCCCGGCCACCCGGAGGGCCTCCGCCTGGTTGTGACGGACCAGAACCGCTACCTGCTTTTCCGTCATGCGCTCCTCCTTGCGCGGGCCCGACGGCCCGGGCTGGCTCCCTTGTTCTCGCGCCGGCCCCGGAGGGCCGGTGCCTTCCTCAAAGCACCAGGACCTTCTCGGCCCACCCCATCATCAGGGCGTTCTGATACTGGCTCGCGTACTGGTAGCCCGGCAGGGGCTCCCCCAGACCGAAGCGCTCCCAGCTGTGCTCGCAGACGGTAACCCCGGCGCCCGCCTCCTCGGCGGCGGCCCGGAAGTCCGGGTCCTGCAGCACCTTCACCCCGGCGTCAGTGAGGAAGCAGGCCGCCTCCGCCCCGTGGGCCGCCGCCTGCCGCAGCAGGCCGCTGGCGCAGTCGGGGAATTCGTCCGTGGCCACCAGGACTCCGATCTTGCTCAAGGTGTTTCCTCCCCTTTGCCGCGCGGGTCCCAGCCGCGCGGTTGGCTGGCTAAAAGTTGGCTACCCAGACGGAATAGCCGATGAACACGAGACAGACTGCCCAGATCGCCACCAAAGGCCGGTTCATGGCTGGCATTCCCCCTCTCCTACAGTTTCTTGATCTTCCAGCAGAAGCTTCCGCCGCTGTCCTGCTTCTCCAGCAGCTCGTTGCCCTCCGACTCGCACATGGACTCGATGGACTCCCCCGAGGAGGGGTTGTCGAAGATCAGGGCCAGGATCTCCCCCGAGCCCATCTTGCCCAGGGCCTTCTTGGTGTACATCTGCGGGTGGGGGCAGACGTAGCCCGTGACGTCCAGCTGGTATTCGCCTTCGCCGGTCTTCTCGAACTTCACCGCCATGATCGTTCTCCTCTCGATTCGTAGGGCCGGCCCGGGGCCGGGCCGGCCGTCTCCGCCCGTTACAGGTCGAAGTCCATCTCCTTGGCCGCCTTGCGCTCCACCCACCAGTTGAAGACCTTCACCGCGGCGTAGGCGCCGATGGCCATGCCGGCCAGGAAGATCCAGCCGGTGAGGTCGCCGTTGGTGACGCTGGCGAAGAAGGCGCCGATGTTGCAGCCCATGGCCAGGCGGGCGCCGATGCCCATGAGCGTGCCGCCCACCAGGGCGAAGATGGCCGTCTCCAGGTTGGGCTTCTTCCATTTGAACTCCCGGTTGACCAGGGCAATCATCATGGCCCCCAGGATGATGCCGATGGACATGAGCAGCGGGGCGTTCAGGAGCGGGTTGGGCAGGCCGTTCTCCAGGCCAAAGTAGATGTTGTCCATGTAGTTGAAGCCCATCCGCTCCATCACCCAGCCGCCCAGCTGGGCCTCCTGCGTGGTGATGTACCAGTAGCCCGGATCGAACACCGTGTTCTGGATGGACAGGCCGGTGTCGTAGCCCATGCGGCCCATGAGCTCGCCGAAGTTGAAGATGTCGTACTTCTCGCGCAGACCGCCGATCACCCACATCTGCAGGCCGGCGAAGACGCCCAGCCCGAGCCCGGCCAGGGCCGTCTTCTTGGAAGAGGTGAGCAGGGCCCAGATGCCGCGCAGCTCGTTGCGCAGGCCCACGGGCCCCTCGGTAAGGCCCGCGCGCCGCAGGTAGCCCTTGCGGAAGTAGAAGGCGTAGAGCACCAGGACGATGGCCAGGGCGGGCAGGATGGCGCCCAGCAGGGCGTTGCCCAGGAAGGCCCCGGCCACGGTGCCCTCCATGCCCAGCATGCCGGCCACCGTGCCGCCGGAAAGCTCCCAGATGTAGCCGGCCGTGAACTGGTCGAACCAGCCCTCGGTCACCGACAGCGACTCGGGCATTCCCGCGTCCGCGGCCTTCTCCGTCCAGGACTCGGGCACCAGGCCGTCGGTCCAGGTGCCGGTGGCCACGAACCAGGCCTGGGAGAAGGAGATGGCCACCAGCACCAGCATGGAGCCGCCGTTGCCCTCCCCCGCCTTGTAGAGGGAGCCCGAGGCGCAACCGCCGGTGAAGACGATGCCGAAGCCGAAGATGGCCGCCCCGATGAGGATGTGCCAGCCCAGGGGATGCGGACTGAAGGGGCTGATGCCGGCGGCGGTCACCGCGGCCGCCGTAAGCGAGTACAGCACCACCGCGATCATCACCCCCACCGCCATGCGGGGCACGTTCATGCTGAACAGATCCCGCACCGCCGAGGCCATGCAGAACCGGCCGTACTGCAGGAGGATGCCGTACACCAGGCCGAACCAGAGGTAGGAGATCAGGTAGATCCAGCGCTGATCCACGGACAGGGCCCACATGGAGGCAACCACCGCCACCCCGAGCACCCCCAGGGCGTAGAGGGCGCCCCGGTTCTCCTGCTCCTTCGCGACCTGGGCGCCCGCCTCCGCCGACGCGCCCGCGTTCGTTCCGTTCGCCATTTCCTCTCCCCTTGTAAACCGGCAGAACCGCGTGCCGAGGACATCGTGAACCGGATTTTCGCCCTCCATTAAGCAGGCTCCGTGCCAATCATTCATTACCTTGTTTTGTAATTATTTTTGGCCACGATAACCCTTCCCGCGCCATCGCAAATTTCACTGCCCCCCACTTACGCCGGGGAGCCGGCTGAAATTTGCAACGCGGGTGGCGAGAGGCCATGGCCGTGCGGTGCGCGGAGGTGGTAGTCACCAACCACGACGGGTGCTGGGGTACCCGGCCCTTGGCGAGAGGGCTGGGGGTGTGGGGCTGGGGGCGGTGGGGTGTCGGAATGGCAGGGGGTGGAGGGGACCGCGGTGAGGCGGCTCACTGGTCGCGGCGAGGCCACCGCTCCTACAACGGCCACGGGGCTGGTGGGGGCGGCCCCGGCCGCGACCAGCCAGCCAGGGTGCCGCGACAGGTGAGCCGCCCCGAGAGCAGCGGCCGGGGGAACCTTCAGGAGGCCAGCGCCTCCATCACCCTTTGGGCGGCGTGGCGGCTCGACTGCGGGTTCTGCCCCGTGATCAGGTTGCCGTCCACCTCCACGTGGTCCTCCCAGTTGTCGGCGGCCACCACCTTGCCGCCGGCCTCCCGCAGGCGGCTCTCGAGGAGAAAGGGCATCAGGGCCTTCAGCTGAACGGCCTCCTCCTCGCCGTTGGTGAAGGCGGTCAGGGTATGGCCTTCCACGATGGGACGGCCATCGGGCCCGTTGGCGTGCACCAGGGCGGCCGGGCCGTGACAGACCCCGGAGATGACCTTGTTGTCGGCGTTCATGCGCTCGATGATCCCGATCAGCTCCTGGTTCTCCGGGAAATCGAACATGGTGCCGTGCCCACCGGGCAGGAAGATGGCGTCGAAGTCCTCCTGCGCCACCTCCGCCAGAGGCTGGGTGGCCTGGATCACCGGCCAGGCCTCGTCACCGCTGGTGTCCTCCGGGGCGCTGCGCGGATCGATGGGCGCCGGGCCGCCCCTAGGACTGGCCACCACCACCTCCGCCCCCTGGTCGCGGAAGAGGCGGTACGGGACGGCGAACTCCTCGTACCAGAGCCCGGTGGCGTGCTCCTCGTCGATGCGGTCATGGCTGGTAACCACCATCAGGATCCTGGGTGGGTTGTTCATGGCGGAACCTCCCTGCGGAAGAAGAGCGCTTTTTGTCGTTATCACCCGCCCACACTGGCTTTGCAACGTCCTTCGGGTTCAGCCCGTGCCCCGCCGGGATTCGCCCGGATGCGCTCCGCCTTGGACCTGGACCCTCGACAGGCGGGTTAGAATGAGGCCCTCGAACGCAACCCGGAAGCCTCGGCCCCCATGCCCACCGAAGAAGCCAAGACCCGAATCCGCGCCGCCTTCGAGCGCATCAAGCAGACTCTGCCGGAGTTCCGGGACCGCAAGGTGCAGCGGTGGATGATCGCGGAGGTGGGGCGGACCCTCTCGGCGGAGGACGACGGGCCGGGCATCCTCGCCCTGGAGGCGGGCACGGGAACGGGCAAATCCCTGGGCTACCTGCTGCCGGGGACCGTGGTGGCCCAGGAGGAGGAGCGGACCCTGGTGGTCTCCACCGGCACGGTGGCCCTCCAGGAGCAGCTGCTGCACAAGGACCTGCCGCTGGTGGCCCAATACGGGGGGCTGGAATTCCGCTCCCAGCTGGCCAAGGGCCGCGGGCGCTACGCCTGCATCCGCGACCTGGAGCGGGCGGCGGTGGACGACGCCGGCGACCAGATGGCCCTGGACAGCGCCGTCTGGGCGCAGCGGCCCTCCGAGGCGGACGCGGAGGCGGTGGCCGCCATGCACCGCGCTTGGAGCGCCGACGACTGGGACGGCGACCTGGACGCCTGGCCCGACGCCCTATCCGGAACCGTGCGCTCCCTGGTGACCACCAACCGCCACGGCTGCACGGGCGGCGCCTGCGCCCACCGCGAGCACTGCCCCTACTACCGCGACCGCGACCGGGTGTGGGGCGCGGACGTGGTGGTCACCAACCACAACCTGGTGCTCGCGGACCTGGCGCTGGGCGGCGGGGTGGTGCTGCCGCCGCCGGAGAAGTGCCTGTACGTCTTCGACGAGGGCCACCACCTGCCCGGCCGGGCGGTGGACCAGTTCCACGCCGCCGCCGGCTGCCAATCGGCGCGCTCCTGGGTGGCGGATCTCCCCAAGGCGGTGACCGAGGTCACCGCGGCCCTGGGCGACGAGGCGGACCTCTCGGAGCTGGCCGGCAGCGTCCAGGAGCGCGCCGAGGGCCTGGACGCCCTGCTCCAGGAGGCCCGCCAGACCCTCGCCGCCAACTGGCCGGCGGAGGCGTCCGAGGGGGAATGGCGCTTCCCCCGCGGTGAGGTGCCCGAGGACCTGCGGGCCCTGGCTGGCCGCGTGGCCGGCCCGGCGCGGGAGCTGGCGGCTCGCTTTCGGGAGCTGGGCAACAAGGCGGACAAGGCCCTGGAGGAGGCGAAATCCCAGAAGGACGAGGCCAGGCAGGACGCCCTGAACAAGGCCCTGCCGCGGCTGGGCATGGCCCGGGAGCGCTGCGAGAACCTGGAGGCGGCCTGGTCCGGCTTCGCCGAGCCCGACCCCGAAGGCCGCCCGCCGCTGGCCCGCTGGGTGGAGGCGGTGCCCGAGCAGCAGGGCGACGGCGGCGACTACCGCGTCTCCGTCTCCCCCATCTCCGCCGCCGACGAGCTGCGCGAGAGCCTCTGGGACCGCTGCGCCGGGGCCCTGATCACCAGCGCCACCCTCACCTCCCTCGGCCGCTTCGACCGCCTGCTGGGCCAGCTCGGCCTCGCCGAGGAGGGCCGGGCCAAGTGCCACCGCCTGCCCTCCCCCTTCGACTACAACCGCGCCGCCCTCCACGTGCCCCGGGACCGCCTGCCCGACCCCCGCGACGCCGAGGCCCACACCCGGGCCATCGCCGAGCTGCTCCCCGAGCGCCTCGACCCGGCCCAGGGCAGCCTGGTGCTGTTCACCAGCCGGCGGCAGATGGAGACGGTCTTCGAGCTCCTCCCCGAAGCGTGGAAAGCGCGCACCCGCTGCCAGGGCGCGGTGAGCCGCGAGCGGCTGCTCGCCGACCACGCCGCGGAGATCGAGGCCGGCCGGGGCAGCGTCCTGTTCGGCCTGGCCTCCTTCGCCGAGGGCGTGGACCTGCCGGGCGCCCTGTGCCGGCACGTGGTCATCGCCCGCATTCCCTTTTCCGTGCCCACCACCCCCGTGGAGGCCACCACCCACGAATGGGTGGAATCCCGCGGCGGCAAGCCCTTCTTCGAGATCAGCCTGCCCGACGCCAGCCTGCGCCTGATCCAGGCCGTCGGCCGGCTCATCCGCAGCGAGGACGACTGGGGCACCGTCACCATCCTTGACCCCCGCGTCGTCACCAAGCCCTACGGCCGCGACCTGCTCGACAGCCTGCCGCCCATCCCCCGCCACATACCCTGAGCCCGGGCCGACCGGCCCCCGCAACCGACCTCTTCCCCTGGTTTCCCGAGGGCGCCGGCGTACGGCCCGTCCATCTCCTTAACGCCCCGCCTCCCCAACGCGTCATCCGGCCCGGCGGCCCATCCGTTTGGGTGTCCTGGCCAACCGTCCCCGCCACCGCGGACGGCAAGCCCATTTGTCCCGGGTAAGGTGTCTCCCGGAGTAGCCACAAGCAAAACTTTGATGTGTGGTAGGGAGAAAAACGTGGACAAAAAATTACAGGAAAAACTTCGCACAATATTTATGCATAGGGGATCCCACCAAGACCCCTAAAAAATCAAGTAAAGCACAAAACATGTAAATAAAACTTTACACAAGACGCATCCATACAAGAACAACAGCAACAAACAGCACGGAGCAGGCCGCGCCAATACCCTATGGTGTGGCAAAGCCAGACAATCCGAAAATGGACCGGAAGGAGACAGTTGCATGATAGGACACAAGTTCAGGCCAACCCTGTACCTGCTTGGCCCGCTCCTGGCCACGGCACTGGTGGCCTCCTGCGGGGGCAACGGCAGCAGCGGCGGTAGCAACGATGGGAGCAATGACGACGGCCAAGAGGATAACAACAGCGGGGAGCCCGTTCCCGGCGTGGACATCCTCTCGGGCACCTGGGTCAAGCAGGATCCCGCGGTGGGCGACGAGTTCAATGAGACCGAGGCGGACGCCGAGCTGGAGCCCGAATACCGCCCCTATTCGGGCGTAGAGGCCGGTGACGGGCGCGTCTTCTACTGGGGAGGCGGCCACAAGTCCTACGACGGCAACGACATCGACGCCTACGAGATCGTCGAGAACCGCTGGGACCAGTTGACCAAGGAGGAAAATACCAACGACGTCGTGAGCTGGTACGAACCGGACATGAGCGACGAGGTGAGCCACGCCGAATCCCAGATCGGCTCCACCTGGACAAAGGACTGGCTTGACTCGGACCGGGACCAGAACGACGAGGAGTTCTTCTTCGGCCACGAGCTGAGTCAGGAGGAACGGGAAGTCATCAACGAGATCGCCCAGATCAAATACTCCCAGGGCGGCGGCCATGAGGTGGACATCCTCACTCCCCGGGAGCGGCCCCTGTCGAAGCACTCCTACGACCAGATTGCCTGGTGGCCGGGGCAAGGGTTCTGCCTGCTCAAGCAGCGGCTCTGGTGCTACGACCCGGAGGTGGAGGATGAGGACGGCCCCTGGAACTCCCTGATCCAGGCCCCCTCCGACATCCGCAAGAACATCCACGACTTCCACCCCTGGAACCTTGCTTACGATCCCGAGCTGGACACGCTGGTCAGCTTCTACGCAGCCGGCTATACCGGCGCCTATGTCTACCATCCCCCGGAGACGGAGGACTCCTCGGGCTCCTGGGAGCACCGAGACGTGGTGTTCTCCCGGGATTGCGAGGACGGAAACGAGCCCTGGAGCCAAGTCTATTCGGTGCACAACCCGGATTCCGGCTACCACATCGTCTATGCGGGCCAGAAATGGCAACGCATCAACCTGGCAACCGGAGAGACCAAGGAGATGGCACAGCTCCGGAATCACCCGGACCTGCAGGGCAAGTTGGAGGAGAGCCGTTGCGGTCCGCTGATCCGCTCCTTCTCCATGGAATGGTCGCCCGAGCTGGACAAGGCCCTGGTGCTCATAAGCATCGAGGACCAGCTGCATTTCTGGGCCTACGACCCCGAGGCCAACGCCTGGGAGCGGTTCCAGCTGGAGAACCGGGGTCCGGTGGACGCCCACGCCCAGTGGGACACCCTGGCCCGGGATTCGGATACCGATAAGTACGTCTTCCTGGCCAAGGAGGACGAGGACCCCAACCAGACCCCTGAAACCTGGACCTTCCGCATCGAGACCCCCGAGGAAGAAGGCCAGCAGGACGGCGAGGACGAGGAGGAGGAAGAACAACCGGAAGAGGAGTAGGAGCAGCAATAGCCCTCCCACCGCGAGGGGACGCACCCGAGGGGCCGCCGGCGAAACCGGCGGCCCCCTTCCGTTTCCCGCCGCCCGAACCCCCGTCCGTGGCCTTTCCCGCGGCCCACGCTCCCGCCCTTCGCCTCCCCCCACAGGACCTTCCGCTAAAGGGAATGCACGGTTTTCTAGGCCCCCTTCCCTACGGCTCCGCATATACACGCCCCCGCGTTCACCCCGGCTGGAAAGGGGCGGCCATATCGGGCCCCATTGGCAATGGGGACCAAAAAAGGGTGGATTCCCTTTTGTAAAAAGGATTTACAGAACCCCACCCTGGCCATTCGAGAATTGCGAGGGAGAACGTGCAAGACCGCGAAATGCGTGAGGAATTGGTCCAGTCAAACCATCCGGGGCCCCGGGGCCCGGTGCTGTGGGGAGGGATCCTGCTCACCCTCCTGCTCCTGGCCGCCTGCGGGGCGGACGGGGACTCCGACGACGGGGGAGAAGGCACCGGCGAAATCCCGGCCCCGGGGGAGTCCGGGGACGATTCGGAGGAAGAAGAACCTCCCCAACGGGCCTATACCCCGGACTATCCCGCCGACACCTGGGTCCAGCAGGATCCGGAGGTAAAGGATCCCTGGGAGGGCGACACCCGAGAGCCGGAGTACCGGCCCTACGCCGGAGTGGCGGCCGGCGACGGCCGCGTCTACTACTGGGGCGGCGGCCACAAGACCCACGACGGCAACGACATCGACGCCTACGACGTCCGCGCCAACGAATGGGTCCAGCTCACCGAGGAGGAGGACTGGACCGACGTGGACGACTGGGACCATCTGACCAACCAGGAGAAGCGGGACATCAAGGCTTCCAACAACGCCGGCTGGGAGGTGGACCTCCTCTCGCCGCGGGGCCGGCCCGTGACCAAGCACTCCTATGGCCAGATGGCCTGGTGGCCCGGCCAGGGCTACTGCCTGCTCAAGCAGCGGCTGTGGTGCTACGACCCCGAGAAGGGCGATCAAGACGGTGCCTGGACGGACCTGACCCCCAACCCCTTTGCGGACATCGACGGCTTTAACCCCCTGGAAAGCATTGCCCCCTGGAATCTCGCATACGACCCGAACCTGTTCGGCGGCACCGTGGTGAGCTTCCTGGGCGCCGCCGGGGGACGGGTTATGGCCTATGACCCCGAGGCGCGCGCCTGGGTCACGGTCAATAACCGTTTGAAAGACGGAACCTACACCGAGGTATACAGCGCCTATGATCCGGAGTCCGGGTGGCACATCGTCTCGGCGAACGGACAGTGGCAGATGGTGAATACGGAAGGGGAATCCCGGGAGATGGCCCAGCTTCGGAACAACGGCAGCGTGGTAACCGGCTCCCTTTCCATGGAGTGGGCCCCCGAGCTGGGCAAGGTCCTGGTGATGAAAGGGATCGACGACGAACTGCGGATGTGGACCTACGACCCGGAAACGGATACCTGGTCGGACTTCGAGCTGAAGGGGGAAGGCCCGAACAACGCCCACGCCAAGTGGGACACCCTGGCGCGGGACCCCGAGACCGGGGTGTACGTTCTCCTGGCCAAGGAGGATCAGAGGGCCGACGACGGCGAGATCCCCGAGACCTGGACCTTCTGGCTGTCGGGGGAACGGGAATAGGTCGATGCAGGAGTCCACTTTAGGGGGCGATTCCCACGGCGCTGCGGCGCCGCCCCCCGCTCGCCCACGGAAGTGGGCTCCTACTCGTCGCGGCCACTGGCCGCTCCCACAACCTGAGACATGGTAGCCCGGGCTCTACTCCGCCACCTCCTCCACCAGGTCTGGGCCGTCGTTGCGGGGGTTGTTCACGCGGCGGGACACGGGGTGGGCCTCCATCTCCTCCGCCGGGTACGGACGCAGGAGCCCCTGCAGGGCGTCCGCCTCGCGCACCCCCGGGTCCAGCCACAGGTCACGGTCCCCGGGCCCCAGCACCACCGGCATGCGGTTGTGGATGCGGCCCAGCAGCTCGTTGGGCGCGCCCACGATGATGGTATAGCTCTCCACTACCTCCTGCTGCCCTTCCACCTCCCCTTCCCAGCGCTCCCAGAGCCCGGCGAAGGTCATGGGCTCGCCGCTTTTCAGCCGGATCCAGTAGGGCCGCTTGGGCCCGCCCTCCGCCGCCTGCCATTCGTAGAAGCCATCGGCGGGTACCAGGCAGCGCCGGCGCCGGAAGGCGGCCCGGAAGGCCGGCTTCTCGCCCACCGACTCCGCCCGGGCATTGATCAGGCTGTACCTGGAGCGGGTCTCCCCGGGATCCTTGGCCCAGAAGGGAATCAGCCCCCATTCCAGCCCCACCAGCTCGCGCTCCCCCGGCTCGTCCTCCCGGCAGACCAGCCCCCGCTGGGTGGGGGCCAGATTGTAGGAGCCCTCCCAGGCGCGGTCCCGAATCCGGGCACGCAGGAGCTCGGCGAGATCCTCCTGGGGAGTGAACAGACCGTATCGGCCGCACATGCCGGCACCTCCAGGCGTGCAACGGAAAGTCTCCGGACCGTTCCATCCGGCCTTTAACCCTTTGGAATCGAGGGCAGTTCGGAAGTTCGGTCCCGGACCCCAACGGGCAAAGAAAAGCCCGAATAAGGGGATCCCCTTATTGCCTTCGTGGGGCACCCCCTATATCAGTAGGAATCCTCCAGGCAACAACGCCACGGCGGCGCCTACCTCTCGGAGCCCCTCGGCTGCCCCCAGCCCTTGGACGGGCGAAGAGGGCACCGCCTCCACAGCACGATCGGCGGCACAGCCCCGGCGCAACCGGTGAGGGCAAGCCATGGAAGCCCTCCAGGATTCCTTCTGGTGGACAGCGACGATCTCCGCCTTCGCCGGCCTGCTGCTCGGCGGGCTGGCGGCGTCCGTCTGCCAGCGGATCACCGCCCGCGCCCGGGAGGCCACCGTCGCCCGCGAGCGGGACTTCATCCACATGATGGTGGAGAACATGCCCGGCCTGTTCGGGGTGGTCACGGTGGAGGGGCGCCTGGTGCATTGGAACCGCAACCTGGAGCGCCTCACCGGGCAAAGGGCCAAGGACCTGGAAGGAGCCCGGGCCATCGACCTGTTCCCCGCGGACCAGCGGGGGAAGCTCCAGAACGCCCTGCGCCGCACCCTGCGGGAAGGCCACGGCTCCCTGGAGCTGTCCCTGACGGACCCCGAGGGCAACCGCGTCCCCTACGGCATCGCCTGCCACTTGGTCACCCTCTATGGCAGCCAGTACCTGGTGGGATTCGGCTACGACCTCTCCGCCCGCAAGGCCCTGGAAACCGAACGCGAGCAGCTCACCGAGATCATCGAGGCCGCCCCCGACTTCGTCGGCATCGCCGACCCCCAGGGGCGGATTCTGTACCACAACCCGGCGGCCCGGCGGCTGCTCGGGTCCGCCGAGGGGGAGGAATGGTGGGCCTGGGACAGTCATCCCCCGGAGGAGGCACGCCGCCTGGCCCGCGAGGCCCTCCCCCACGCCGCCGAGCACGGCTCCTGGGAGGGGGAGACGCGGTTCCTGCGCCCCGACGGCACCGAGGTGCCCATGGCCCAGACCATCCTCGCCCACCACGACGAATCGGGGCAGGTGGCCTGGTTCTCCACCATCGCCCGCGACCTCACCAAGCACAAGGAGGCCGAGGGGCTCGCCCGGCGGCACCTCAACGAGCTCGCCCACGCCTCGCGCCTCAGCACCGCCGGCGAGATGGCCACCCAGCTCGCCCACGAGCTCAACCAGCCCCTGGCCGCCATCAGCGCCAACAGCCAGGCCTGCCTCAACTACTTCGACCACCCGGAGCCCGACCTGGACAGGATCCGGGCCATCCTCCAGGACCTGCAGGACCAGTCCCGGCGGGCGGGCCGGATCATCCGGCAGCTGCGCTCTTTCGTGGGGCGGGGCCAGTCCCGCTGGCAGGAGATGGACCTCAACGTGGTGGTGGAGAACGTGCTGAGCCTCGCCCGGCTGGAGACGGAAGGCCGGGGCATCCAGCTGCAGAACGTGCCCGCCCCCGGCCTGCCCCGGCTCCACGGCGATCCGTCCCTGGTGGAGCAGGTGGCCATGAATCTGGTCCGCAACGCCGCCGAAGCCGTGAGCGAGCAGGCGGCCCGAGGCGAAAAGGCCCTCATTCTGGTGACCATCGAGGCGCAAGAGGAAGGCGAAGCCCTGATCTCGGTGCACGACAACGGGCCGGGCCTGTCGGGGACCGAGCTGGACCGGGTCTTCGAGCCCTTCTTCACCTCCAAGCCGCACGGCATGGGCCTGGGCCTGCGCATCAGCCAGTCCATCGTCGAGACCCACGGCGGCAAGCTCTGGGCGGAGACGAACAGCTGGGCCGGCGCCACCTTCCGCTTCACCCTGCCCCGGGACACGCCGTCCCCCCCCGCCTGACGCTCCGCCTCCCGGTGGACAGCCCCCACCCCATGCAGTAAAAATCCGGGGAAACCGCCTTTCAACGCAACACCCTACAACCGGAAAGGGCTGCGCTTATGTCCATTCAACCCCGGAACATCGCCCAGGCGGCCGCCGGCCTCCTGGCCGGCGCCCTCGTCAGCCTGCCCGCCGCCGCGCAGGACGACGCGGGCGACGGAGACTTCATGGAGGTGACCCGCATGTCCATGGAGATCTCCCGCGACATCGCCGAAGGCGCGGTGGAGGCCTGCCGGGAGAAGGGCTACCAGGTCACCGCCGCGGTGGCGGACCGCGAGGGCAACCCGCAGGTGGTCATGCGCGACGTCTACGCCCCGGAGGTGAGCTACCGCATCGCCAAGGAGAAGGCCTTCACCGCCGTCTCCTTCTCCGTGGACACCCACCAGCTGATCCAGGACCGGGAGGACGTCGGCGCCACCCTCAACCACATGGACGACCTGCTGTTCGCCGACGGCGGCCTCATCGTCGAAACCGGCAACGGCCAGCTCGTCGGGGCCGTGGGGGTCAGCGGCGCCCCCGGCGGCGACATCGACCGCGACTGCGCCCAGGCCGGCATCGACGCCGTCAGCGACCGCCTGGAGTTCGCCGGCATGTAAATAGGGGAAGGGGGCCTTGTAGGAACAGGGCCCCCGTAGGAGCCCACTTTAGTGGGCGATGCCCACCGGGTCGCGGTACCCGATCCACCATTCGCCCGCTAAAGCGGGCTCCTACCGCGCCAAGCCCACCTGTGGGAGCGGTCCGCGACCGCTGTTCGCGCCCCGGCCTGTCGCGGCTGATAGCCGCTCCCACAAAAGGCTATTCCCCCAGCGGGCAATAAAGCCCCTGTGGGAGCGGCCAGTGGCCGCGACCGCCTTTTACCCCGCCGGAGCCCCGTAGGAGCCCACTTTAGTGGGCGACGCCCACCGGGTCGCGGGGCCCGATCCGCCATTCGCCCGCTAAAGCGGGCTCCTACCGCGCCAAGCCCACCTGTGGGAGCGG
>NZ_JBKGZG010000051.1:0-15551 GCF_046545655.1 Thiohalorhabdus sp.
GCCTGCGCTTCGCCATCCGCGAGGGCGGCCGGACCGTGGGCGCCGGCGTGGTCGCGGAAATCGTGGAGTAGCCCGGCTACCTGAGGAAGCAGGAAATGCGTGAACTGATAAGCTTCGCTTGCGGGCAGTGCGGGCGCCGCAACTACACCGGCGACAAGAACAAGCGCAATACGCCCGACAAGCTGGTGTTCCGGAAGTACTGCCGGTTCTGCCGTACGCACACGGAGCACCGCGAGGATAAGATCAAATAGGGCGTCCGGCGCCCTGACCGGTTTGCAGGCCAGTAGCTCGAATTGGCAGAGCAACGGACTCCAAATCCGTGGGTTGGGGGTTCGAATCCCTCCTGGCCTGCCATTTCTTTGGGATAGGGCTGCACCTTCCCTTCCGCCCAGCACCCCGAACCAATCCGGGCATCCAGATGACCGATAAGCCAAAAATCATCCTAGCCGTGGCCGTGTTTGCGGTGGGCGTGCTCGGTTATTACTTCCTCGGGGCGCAGGCCATGACGGCCCAGGAGGGTTGGGTGCGCTATGCGGCCATTGCCCTCGGCGCGGTAGCCGGCGCGGGCATCTACGCCAGCACCGAGCAGTTCTCCCAGTTTCGGCAATTCGTGCGGGAGGCCCGCGTCGAGCTCAGCCGGGTGGTCTGGCCGACCCGCCAGGAAACCCTCCAGACCACCGCCGTGGTCATCGGCATGGTGCTGTTCGTGGGCGCTTTCCTGTGGGTCGTGGACTGGGTTGTCTTCGCCGCCGTCCGATACTTGATGGGCTAGGAGGCCCAAATGGCCAAGCGCTGGTATGTGGTCCACGCCTACTCCGGATACGAGAAGAAGGCCAAGGCCATGCTGGAGGAGTCCATCCGCCAGCATGGCATGGAGGACTACTTCGGCCAGATCCTCGTGCCCACCGAGGAGGTGGTCGATGTAACCTCCAGCTCCAAGGGCACGGCCGAGCGAAAGATCTTCCCAGGCTACATGCTCGTCGAGATGGAGATGAACGAGAAGACCTGGCACCTCGTCAAGGACGTGCCCCGGATCACCGGGTTCGTCGGCGGCAAGGCCGGGCAGCCCCATCCGCTTCCGGAAAAGGAAGCCCAGGCCATCCTCCAACAGATCGAGGAGGGCATGGAGAAGCCGCGGCCCAAGGTCACCTTCTCCGTGGGGGAAGCCGTGCACGTGATCGACGGTCCCTTCTCGGGCTTCAACGGGGTGGTGGAAGACGTCAATTACGACAAGAGCACCATCCAGGCATCGGTAACCATCTTCGGCCGACCCACCCCGGTCGAGCTGGAGTTCAATCAGGTCGAAAAGGCCTGATCGATTTGGAAACGGGGGAGCCATCCCAAGCCACGGTCCCAGCGGCCGTTCGGAGAGTAATCCATGGCGAAGAAGATCGAAGCCTACATCAAGCTGCAGGTCCCCGCGGGGCAGGCCCAGCCCAGCCCGCCGGTGGGCCCCGCCCTGGGCCAGCACGGCCTGAACATCATGGAGTTCTGCAAGGCGTTCAATGCCCAGACCCAGGAGATGGAGCAAGGGCTGCCGGTACCGGTGGTGATCACCGTCTACGCCGACAAGTCCTTCACCTTCACCACCAAAACGCCGCCGGCCTCCATTCTCCTGCTGAAGGCGGCGGGCCTGAAGGGCGGGAGCTCCAACCCCTTGACCAATAAGGTGGGCAAGGTCTCCAAGGCGCAGGTGGAGGAGATCGCGCAGACCAAGATGCCCGACCTCAACACGAACGACCTGGCCACTGCGGCCACCATGATCGAGGGTACCGCTCGATCCATGGGCATTGAGGTCGAGGGCTAGGAGGGGACCAATGGCCAAGCAAGGAAAGCGCATCAAGGATCTGAACCAGCAGGTCGAGAAGGGCCATCCCTACACGATCGAAGAAGCCGTGCAGTTGGCCAAGAGCACCAGCAAGGCGGCCTTCGACGAATCGGTGGATGCCTCCTTCAACCTTGGAATCGATCCCCGCAAGGCGGATCAGATGGTCCGCGGCACCGTTACCCTGCCCCATGGCACCGGCAAGACCACCCGGGTTGCGGTATTCGCCGAGGGCGCCAAGGCCGACGAGGCCCGCGAGGCGGGGGCGGACTACGTGGGCCTCGAGGATCTGGCCGAGAAGATCGAGGCCGGCTGGACCGACTTCGACCGGGCCGTGGCCACGCCGGATTCCATGCGGGTGGTTGGACGCCTGGGCCAGATCCTCGGTCCCCGCGGCCTGATGCCCAACCCCAAGGTGGGCACCGTTACCGACGACCTGGCCAACGTGGTGGCCCAGATCAAGGCCGGCCAGGTGGAATACCGCGCCGACAAGGGCGGCATCGTTCACCTGCCCATTGGCCGGGCCAGCTTCGAGGTTGGGGCCCTGCAGGAAAACCTCAAGGCGGCGGCAGACGCGCTTGTGCGCGCCAAGCCCGCCGCGGCCAAGGGCAAGTACCTCCGCAAGGTAAGCATTTCCACCACCATGGGTCCCGGGATCCAGGTGGATACTTCCTTCGCCCGCATCTAGGGCGGAGGGCGTCCCGTAGCAACGGGATATGCGACGGCACCGGCCTTCGGGCCTGGGCCGTCGAAGACCGCAGGTGCCCGAGCACCCCTCGGGCTTAAACCGCTGGCCTGCCGAGACGGCGGTGCCGTTCGTGGCTCCCTTCCGGGGGGATGGCGAGCGGACCGCGAAACCGAGTAGGGGGATCAGCCTTGCTGAACCTGGAGCAGAAAAAGGCGGTCGTCGCCGATCTGCGCGCCCGTTCGGAGGCCGCCCAGGCGGCGGTCCTCGCCGATTACCGCGGGCTGACCGTGGACGAGGTCACCGACCTCCGGGCCCAGCTCACGGCGAGCGGCGTGTTCTTCAAGGTGGTGAAGAACAACCTCGCCAAGCGGGCCGTGGAGGGGACGGACATGGAGGCCCTCTCCGAGCACTTCTCCGGCCCCACGGCCATGGCCCTCACCGAGGACCCCGTGGCCGCGGCCAAGATCCTCACGGAGTTTGCCAAAGACCACGAGGATCTGGAGATCAAGGCCGGGGTGCTGCAGGGCAAGCCCATGTCGCAGCAGGATCTGGTGGCCCTGGCGCAGCTACCGGACCGGCACACGCTGCTCACCCAGCTGGCGGTCGGGCTCAACGCCCCGGCCACCAAGCTGGCCCGCAGCCTGAACGCCGTGCCGGCCAAGTTCGCCCGTGCCCTGGCGGCGGTTCGCGACCAGAAGGGCGAGGCCGCCTAACCGTCCGCACCGATTTTCCTTTTTTACCCATCGGAAGGGAGCCGTATCATGTCCCAGGAAGAAATCCTGAACGCCATCGAGAACATGACTGTCCTCGAGCTGTCTGAGCTGGTGAAGGCCATCGAGGAGAAGTTCGACGTCTCCGCGGAGGCGCCCGCCGCCGTGGCCGCAGCTCCCGCCGCCGCCGGCGGTGGCGAGGCCGCTGCCGCCGAGAAGGACGAGTTCGACGTCGTGCTGACCGGTGAGGGCGAGAAGAAGGTGCAGACCATTAAGGTGCTGCGCGAGGTCACCGGCCTTGGGCTGAAGGAAGCCAAGGAGATGGTGGAAAACCTGCCCGCTACCCTCAAGGAAGGCGCTTCCAAGGACGAGGCCGAGGAGATCAAGTCCAAGATGGAGGAAGCTGGGGCCCCGGTGGAGCTCAAGTAACCCGCCTGCAGTTTCCGGTTTCTGCAACCGGTCGAAGCGGCTGGCGACCCGCGCGCGGGGCGCCAGCCCTTCTGTGTTTCTGGCCACAGGCTCCCGAAGGTCCCTTCGGGCCCGGGGGCGCCAAGCCAGCCGTTGATGTTCTGTTGCGCCGATCCGGAGGGTTGGTGGCGGGCCGCAAGGCCCCCGCTGCAACATGCGTGTCGCCCGGGAGCCCCCCGGTGGAAGGCCGCCGACCGCGGGCAGGTTCCCTCCCTGCCGCCAACGCGGCTCCGGCACCTGCGCAGCGGCCCACGACCGACCCCGCGAACGGCACGAGCCTTCCACTCCCGCAGGAGTAGCCATGTACTCGTTCACCGAGAAAAAACGGATCCGGAAGGATTTCGGCAAGAGCCCGACCATTCGGGAGGTGCCGTACCTGCTGGAGACGCAGGTGGAGTCCTACCAACGGTTCTTGCAGGCCGAGCGTGGTCCGGAGGAGCGCGATAACGATGGCCTGGAGGAAGTGTTCCGCTCGGTTTTCCCCATCGAGGACCAGAGCGGCAAGGCGGCGTTGGAGTACGTGGGCTACGAGTTCGGCCCCCCCTCCTTTGATGTGCGGGAGTGCCAGCAGTGGGGGCTCACCTTCTCCCGGCCCCTGCAATGCAAGCTCCGCCTGGTGGTCTACGACAAGGACGAGACCACCGGCGGAAAGGCGGTGCGGGACATCAAGGAGCAGGAGGTCTACCTCGGGGAGATTCCGTGGCAGACCGAGCGGGGCACCTTCATCATCAACGGCACCGAGCGGGTCATCGTCTCGCAGCTGACCCGCAGCCCTGGCGTGTTCTTCTCCCACGATCGCGGGCAGACCCATAGCTCCGGGAAGCTTCTGTACAACGCTCGGGTGATTCCCTACCGGGGGTCCTGGCTGGACTTCGAGTTCGACCCCAAGGACCACCTGTATGTCCGGATCGACCGGCGGCGCAAACTGCCGGCTTCCGTGCTCCTGCGCGCCCTGGGCTACTCCAATGAGGAGATGCTCGACCTCTTCTTCGAGCGCGAGCACTTCCGCATGGAGGGCGACACCATCCGCATGACACTGGAGCCCGAGCGGCTGCAGGGCATGAAGGCGCCCTTCGACGTGGTGGATCCCAACAGCGGGGAGGCCCTGGTCACCATCGGCCAGAAGGTGACTCGCCGACGGGTCAACCAGATCGTGGAGGCGGGCATCGAGAACGTGGAGGTCCCGGAGGGCCTGCTGTTGGGCAAGGTGCTCGCCCACGACATCCCCAATACGGAGACCGGGGAGCTGTTGGCGAGCGCCAACGAGGAGCTCACCGAGGATCTCCTGGAGCGGCTCCGCGAGGCGGGGGTGACCGCATTCGAGACGATCTACACCAACGAGATCGACCGCGGTCCCTACATGTCCGATACGCTGCGCCTGGACCACACCACCACCCAGTCCGAGGCGCAGATCGAGATCTACCGCATGATGCGCCCGGGGGAGCCGCCCACGGAGGAGACCGCGGCGAACCTGTTCAACAATCTGTTCTTCAACGATGACCGCTATGACCTCTCGGCGGTGGGCCGGATGAAGTTCAACCGGCGCGTGGGCCGCGGAACCGACGAGGGCCCGGGGACCCTGGACGCCGAGGACATCATCGAGGTCATGCGTACCCTCATCAGCCTGAAGAACGGCTACGGGGACGTGGACGACATCGACCACCTCGGCAACCGCCGGGTGCGCTCCGTGGGCGAGCTCGCCGGGGAGCAGTTCCGCATTGGCCTGGTGCGCATGGAGCGCGCCGTTAAGGAGCGCATGGCCCTGGCGGATCCGGACGACTTGGTGCCCAAGAAGCTGGTGAACGCGAAGCCGGTTTCCGCGGCTATCAAGGAGTTCTTCGGCTCCAGCCAGCTCTCCCAGTTCATGGACCAGACCAACCCGCTGTCGGAGGTGACGCACAAGCGGCGCGTCTCGGCCCTTGGCCCCGGTGGCCTCTCCCGCGAGCGGGCCGGTTTCGAGGTGCGCGACGTGCACCCCACCCACTACGGCCGGATCTGCCCCATCGAGACCCCGGAAGGGCCGAACATCGGGCTGATTAACTCGCTGTCGAGCTACGCCCGCACCAACCGCTACGGGTTCCTGGAGACCCCGTACCGGCGCGTGGTGGACGGCCAGCCCACCAACGAGGTGGACTACCTGTCCGCCATCGAGGAGGGCAACTACGTCATTGCGCAGGCCAACGCACCGGTGGACGAGGAGGGCAAGCTCGCCGCGGACCTGATCTCCTGCCGGCATCGGGGCGAATCCACCCTGGCTCGGCCCGACCAGGTGGAGTACATGGACGTCTCCCCGAAGCAGATTGTCTCGGTGGCGGCGTCCCTGCTGCCCTTCCTGGAGCACGACGACACCTCCCGGGCGCTCATGGGCGCCAACATGCAGCGCCAGGCGGTGCCGACCATCCGCGCCGACAAGCCGCTGGTAGGCACGGGCATGGAGCGCCGGGTGGCCGTGGACTCCGGCGTGGCCGTGGCCGCCAAGCGGGGCGGGGTGGTGGACTCCGTGGACGCTTCGCGGGTGGTGGTGCGCGTCAACGACGATGAGACCACCCCCGGCGAGCCCGGCGTGGACATCTACAACCTCATCAAGTACAGCCGCTCCAACCAGAACACCTGCATCAACCAGAAGCCCTTGGTGCACCGCGGCGAGCGCATCGAGGCCGGGGACGTCCTCGCCGATGGCCAGAGCACCGACATGGGCGAGCTGGCCCTGGGACAGAACATGAAGGTGGCCTTCATGGTCTGGGGTGGCTACAACTTCGAGGACTCCATCCTCATCTCCGAGCGGGTGGTCCAGGAGGACCGCTTCACCTCCATCCACGTGGAGGCCTTCTCGGTGATGGCGCGGGACACCAAGCTCGGCCCCGAGGAGATCACCCGCGACATCCCCAACGTCAACGAGGAGGCCCTGGGCGACCTCGACGAGGCGGGGGTGATCCGCATCGGCGCCGAGGTGAACCCCGGCGACATCCTGGTGGGCAAGGTCACCCCCAAGGGCGAGACCCAGCTCACCCCCGAGGAAAAGCTGCTGCGGGCCATCTTCGGTGAGAAGGCCTCGGACGTGAAGGACACCTCCCTGCGCGCCCCCACTGGCCTGAGCGGCACGGTAATCGACGTGCAGGTGTTCACCTCGGAGGGGGTGGAGAAGGACAGCCGGGCCAAGGCCATCGAGCAGGAGGAGCTCGAGCGCGCCCAGAAGGACCTGGAGACCCAGCACCGCATCGTCGAAGACGACGCCTACGCCCGCCTGGAAGACCTGCTGGTGGGCAAGGTGGCCGACGGCGGGCCCGACCTCGAGCCCGGCGCCGAGGTCACCAAGGACTACCTCCAGAATCTCTCCCGGCGCCGCTGGTTCGAGATCCGCATGCGCGATGAGGCGGTCAACGACCAGATCGACAAGATCCGGGAGCACCTGGAGGAGCAGCGCCAGCTGCTGGAGCAGCGCCTGGAGGAGAAGCGGGAGAAGCTTACCTCCGGCGACGAGCTGTCGCCGGGCGTGCTCAAGATGGTCAAGGTCTTCGTGGGCGTGAAGCGGCCCCTGCAGCCCGGCGACAAGATGGCCGGCCGCCACGGCAACAAGGGCCTGATCTCCAAGATCCTGCCCCAGGAGGACATGCCCTTCCTGGAGGACGGCAGCCCGGTGGACGTGGTGCTCAGTCCCCTCGGCGTGCCCTCGCGCATGAACGTGGGCCAGATCCTGGAGACCCACCTCGGCTGGGCGGCCAAGACCCTGGGTCTGCAGATTGGCGGCCTGCTGGACAACAGTGGCGATCTGCGCGAGGTCAGGGAGTTCCTGGGCGAGGTCTACGACCACGACGAGGAGCGCACCGCCATCGCCGAGATGGAGGACGGCGAGATCCGCAACCTCGCCGAGAACCTCCGGGGCGGGGTGCCCACCTCCACGCCGGTGTTCGACGGCGCCAGCGAGGAGGAAATCAAGGGCATGCTCAAGAAGGCGGACCTGCCGGAGTCCGGCCAGGTTACCCTGTACGACGGGCGTACCGGCGACGCCTTCGACCGCCCCGTGACCGTGGGCTACATGTACATTCTGAAGCTGCACCACCTGGTGGACGACAAGATCCACGCCCGCTCCACCGGCCCCTACTCCCTGGTCACCCAGCAGCCGCTGGGCGGCAAGGCGCAGTTCGGCGGCCAGCGCTTCGGCGAGATGGAGGTGTGGGCGCTGGAGGCCTACGGTGCGGCCTATACCCTGCAGGAGATGCTCACCATCAAGTCCGACGACGTGGCCGGCCGCACGGCGGCCTACGAGTCGCTGGTGAAGGGCGACGACAAGTTCCAGCCCGGGATCCCCGAATCCTTCAACGTGCTGCTCAGGGAGCTGCGGGCCCTGGCCATCGACGTGGAGCTGGAATAGCCCCGGCGCATTCCGCGGTGGGACCGGCGGGGGGCCGGTCCCTTCGGGCCGGCGGGATCCCGCCGGCGACCGCATCCAGGCGTACTAGGCGCCAAGGAGGATGACCTTGAAGGACATCATGAACCTGTTCAAACAGACCAGCCAGCAGCTCGACTTCGACGGCGTGCGCATCGCCATCGCCTCGCCGGAGAAGATCCGCTCCTGGTCCTATGGTGAGGTCAAGAAACCGGAGACGATCAACTACCGGACCTTCAAGCCGGAGCGGGACGGCCTGTTCTGCGCCAAGATCTTCGGCCCGGTCCGGGACTACGAATGCAACTGCGGGAAATACAAGCGCCTGAAGCACCGCGGCGTGGTCTGCGAGAAGTGCGGTGTCGAGGTCATCCAGTCCAAGGTGCGTCGGGAGCGCATGGGCCACATCGACTTGGCGGCGCCGGTGGCCCACATCTGGTTCCTGAAGTCCCTGCCTTCCCGTATGGGCCTCCTGCTCGGCATGACCCTCAAGGACCTGGAGCGGGTCCTGTACTTCGAGTCCTACGTGGTCGTCCATCCCGGCATGACCCCGCTGGAGCGGGGCCAGCTCCTCACCGACGAGCAGTACCTGGACGCGGTGGAGGAGTACGGCGACGAGTTCACCGCCATGATGGGCGCCGAGGCCATCCGCGACATGCTGCGGGACATCGACCTCGAGTCGGAGGCCCGGCAGCTGCGGGAGGAGCTGGAGGAGACCCGCTCCGAGGCCAAGCGCAAGAAGGCCGCCAAGCGCCTCAAGACCGTGGAGGCCTTCCTCTACTCCGGCAACCGTCCGGAGTGGATGATCCTGGAGGTGCTGCCGGTGATCCCGCCGGAGCTGCGGCCCTTGGTGCCCCTGGACGGCGGCCGCTTCGCAACCTCCGACCTGAACGACCTGTACCGGCGGGTGATCAACCGCAACAACCGTCTCAAGCGGCTGCTCGACCTCAAGGCGCCCGAGATCATCGTGCGCAACGAGAAGCGCATGCTGCAGGAGGCGGTGGACGCCCTGCTGGACAACGGGCGGCGCGGCAAGGTGATGACCGGCCCCAACAAGCGGCCCCTGAAGTCCCTCGCCGACATGATCAAGGGCAAGCAGGGCCGCTTCCGGCAGAACATGCTGGGCAAGCGGGTGGACTACTCCGGCCGCTCCGTGATCGTGGTGGGCCCGGAGCTCAAGCTCCACCAGTGCGGCCTACCCAAGAAGATGGCCCTGGAGCTGTTCAAGCCCTTCATCTACAACAAGCTGGAGTCGCGGGGCTACGCTACCACCATCAAGGCGGCCAAGAAGCTGGTGGACCAGGAGCGGCCCGAGGTGTGGGACATCCTTGAGGAGGTGATCCGCGAGCACCCGGTGATGCTCAACCGCGCCCCGACCCTCCACCGCCTGGGCATCCAGGCCTTCGAGCCGGTGCTCACCGAGGGCAAGGCCATCCAGCTGCACCCGCTGGTTTGCGCCCCCTACAACGCCGACTTCGACGGCGACCAGATGGCGGTGCACGTGCCGCTGTTCACCGAGGCCCAGATGGAAGCCCGGGTGCTCATGATGAGCTCCAACAACATCCTGGGTCCGGCCAACGGCGAGCCGATCATCACCCCCACCCAGGACGTGGTGCTTGGCCTGTACTACATGACCCGCGAGGCGGTGAACGCCAAGGGCGAGGGCTCGGTCTTCCGCGATCCCGAGGAGGTGCGCCGCGCCTACGACACCGGCGCCGTGGACCTGCAGGCGCGCATCGAGGCCCGCATCCGGGGTGAGCGGGTGACCACCACCGTCGGCCGGGCCCTGCTGCTGGAGATCCTTCCCGAGCAGCTGGACTACGCCATGGTCAACAAGGTGTTGGACAAGAAGGCCATCGGCGCCCTGGTCAAGGCCAGCTACCGCAAGGCCGGCCTGAAGACCACGGTGGTCTTCTCCGACCAGCTCATGTACACGGGCTTCCACTACGCCACCAAGTCGGGCATCTCCTTCGGCCTGGACGACATGGTCATCCCGGAGGAGAAGCACACCCTGCTGGAGTCCGCCCAGAGCGAGGTCAAGGAGATCTACCAGCAGTACACCGACGGCCTGGTGACCAACTCCGAGCGCTACAACAAGGTCATCGACGTCTGGGCGCACACCAACGACAAGGTGGCCGAAAAGATGATGGAGCGCCTCGGCAAGGACAAGGTGGTCGATGCCGAGGGCAACGAGGTGGAGCAGGAGTCCTTCAACTCCATCTACATGATGGCCGACTCCGGGGCCCGGGGCTCCGCCCAGCAGATCCGGCAGCTCGCCGGCATGCGCGGCCTCATGGCCAAGCCGGACGGCTCCATCATCGAGGCGCCTATCACGGCGAACTTCCGCGAGGGCCTCAACGTCCTGCAGTACTTCATTTCCACCCACGGCGCGCGGAAAGGCCTGGCCGACACGGCGCTCAAGACCGCCAACTCCGGCTACCTTACCCGCCGCCTGGTGGACGTGGCGCAGAGCTGCATCGTCGAGGAGGAGGACTGCGGAACCGAGAACGGCACCGTCATGACGCCCCTGGTGGAAGGCGGCGACGTGGTGGAGCCCCTCTCCGAGCGCGTGCTCGGCCGCGTGACCGCGGAGCCCGTCTACCATCCCAACAGCGGGGAGGTCCTCTTTGAGCGGGGCACCCTGCTGGGCGAGGACGAGGTGGAGCAGCTGGACGAGCTGGGCGTGGACCGCGTGGTGGCGCGCTCCGTGCTCACCTGCGAATCCCGCCACGGCGTATGCGCCAACTGCTACGGCCGGGATCTTGGCCGCGGCTCCCGGGTGACCACCGGCGAGGCGGTGGGCATCGTGGCCGCCCAGTCCATCGGCGAGCCGGGCACCCAGCTCACCATGCGGACCTTCCACATCGGCGGCGCCGCCTCCCGCTCCGCGGAACAGTCCTCGCAGGAGACCAAGTACGGCGGCTACGTGCGGTTCGAGAACCTCAAGACGGTGACCGACCGCAACGAGCGCCACGTGGTGGTGTCCCGGAACGGCGAGCTGACCGTCAACGAGGAGACCGGTCGTGAGCGGGAGCGGTACAAGATCCCCTACGGCGCCACCCTGACGGTGGACGAGGGCGGCTACGCCGAGGCCGGAGCCACCCTCGCCGAGTGGGATCCCTATACCATGCCGATCCTGACCGAGGTGGGCGGCACCGCGGTGTTCCAGGACATCGAGTCCGGCACCACGGCCACCCAGCAGGTGGACGAGGTCACCGGGCTCACGAGCCTGCAGGTGACCGACGTCTCCGGCACCAAGGCCCGGGACATGCGGCCGCGCATCGAGCTGGTGGACGAGGCAGGCACCCCGGTGAAGATCCCCGGCGCCGACCTCCCCGCCCGCTACTACCTGCCGGCCGGGGCCATTATCTCGGTGAACGACAACGACGAGCTGCACCCCGGCGACGTGCTGGCGCGGATCCCCCGCGAGACCTCCAAGACCAAGGACATCACCGGCGGCCTACCGCGGGTTGCCGAGCTCTTCGAGGCGCGCAAGCCGAAGGACCACGCGGTCCTCGCGGAGACCGAGGGACTCGTCTCCTTCGGCAAGGACACCAAGGGCAAGCGCCGGGTGCTGATCCGCTCCGAGAACGGGGAGGAGCAGGAGTACCTCATCCCCAAGGGCCGTCGCATCGCCGTGAACGAGGGCGACCACGTGCGCCCCGGCGATCCCATCGTGGACGGCTCCCCGGTGCCGCAGGACATCCTCAACATCCTCGGCATCGAGGCCCTGGCCCGCTACATCGTGGACGAGGTGCAGGAGGTCTATCGGCTGCAGGGCGTGAAGATCAACGACAAGCACATCGAGATCATCGTCCGGCAGATGCTGCGCCGCCGCGAGATCCTGGAAGCCGGGGATTCCCGCTTCCTGGAGGGGGAGCAGACGGACCGCGCCGTGCTCGAGGAGGAGAACGACCGTCTGCGTGCCGAGGGCAAGGTGGAGGCTGTGGGCCGGCCGGTGCTGCTGGGCCTGACCAAGGCCAGCCTGTCCACCGAGTCCTTCATCTCCGCCGCCTCCTTCCAGGAGACCACTCGGGTCCTCACCGAGGCGGCCATGGAGGGCAAGAAGGACACCCTGCGAGGCCTGAAGGAGAACCTGATCGTCGGCCGCCTCATCCCGGCGGGTACCGGGCTGGCCTACCACCAGCTGCGGCAGACCCCGGCGGAGGGGGAGGCCGGCGGCGAGGCGCCGTCCGCGGAGCAGGAAGGGGAGGCGGTGGACGCCCAGTGGGCGTGAGCCCTTCCCGGTAGGGAGCCACCGGCGGGCCGTGGCCCGCCGGTGGCCTACCTTGACAGTACGTTGGACGCAAACTACAATTCCCCGCTTTCCCATGACGGGCCGATAGCGGCCTGTCATTTATTTTGAAGGGAGCGAGTCGCATGCCGACCATCAACCAGTTGGTGCGCAAGCGGCGCAAAAAGGTCGAAGAGAAGAGCAATACCCCCGCGCTGGACTCCTGTCCGCAGCGCCGCGGCGTATGCACCCGGGTCTACACCGCAACGCCCAAGAAGCCGAACTCGGCGCTGCGTAAGGTGGCGCGCGTGCGGCTCACCAACGGCAAGGAGGTGAGCACGTACATCCCTGGCGAAGGGCACAACCTCCAGGAGCACTCCGTTGTCCTGGTGCGCGGTGGCCGGGTGAAGGACCTTCCGGGTGTGCGCTATCACGTGGTCCGCGGTGCCCTGGATACCGCCGGGGTGAGCGACCGCCGCCAGGCACGCTCGAAATACGGCGCCCGGCGCCCGAAGTAGGGGGAAGGTAAGATGCCCAGGAGACGTGAGGTACCGAAGCGCGAGGTGCTGCCGGATCCCAAGTACGGATCGAAGACGGCGGCCAAGTTCATCAACCACCTCATGCGCGACGGGAAGAAAAACACCGCCGAGCGGACCCTCTATCGCGCGTTCGATCAGATCCGCGAATCCAAGGGCGAGGACCCTGTGGAGGTGTTCGAGACGGCGCTGGAGAACATCCGTCCCGTGGTGGAGGTCAAGAGCCGCCGCGTGGGCGGAGCGACCTACCAGGTCCCTGTGGAAGTGCGGGCCCAGCGGCGCACGGCCCTCGCCATGCGGTGGCTGGTGCAGTACGCGCGGCAACGCCAGGAGAAGAGCATGCCGCAGCGCCTGGCCAACGAGGTGATGGAGGCCGCCGACGGCCGTGGCGGCGCCGTGCGCAAGCGCGAAGAGACGCACAAGATGGCCGAGGCCAATAAGGCCTTCGCCCACTACCGCTGGTAAGGCGGAAGAAATCCGAATTTCGTACGTAGACGGACCAAGAGGCTCCCGCCGTGGCTAGGAAGACCCCTCTGGAGCGGTACCGCAACATCGGCATCATGGCCCACATCGATGCCGGCAAGACGACCGCTACCGAACGAATCCTGTTTTACACCGGCATCTCCCACAAGATGGGGGAGACGCATGACGGTGCGTCGGTGATGGACTGGATGGAGCAGGAGCAGGAGCGGGGCATCACCATCACCTCCGCCGCCACCACCTGCTTCTGGAGCGGGATGGAGCAGCAGTTCCCCGAGCACCGCATCAACATCATCGACACCCCTGGCCACGTGGACTTCACCATCGAGGTGGAGCGCTCCCTGCGGGTCCTGGACGGCGCCATCGCCGTCTTCTGCGCCGTGGGCGGGGTGGAGCCGCAGTCCGAAACGGTATGGCGCCAGGCTGATAAGTACGAAGTGCCGCGCATGGCCTTCGTCAACAAGATGGACCGAATGGGCGCGGACTTCTACAACGTCCTGGATGAGATGCGGAACCAGCTCGGGGCCCGGCCCATTGCCCTGACCCTGCCCATCGGCGCCGGCGAGGACTTCGAGGGGGTGGTGGACCTCCTGCGGATGAAGGCGATCCACTGGGACATGGAGACCATGGGCGCCAACTTCACCGAATCCGAGATCCCCGCCGACCTCCAGGGGCCTGCCCAGGAGTACCGCGAGGCCCTGGTGGAGGCTGCCGGAGAGGGCGACGAGGAGCTCATGGAGAAGTACCTCGAAGAGGGCGAGCTCTCCGATGAGGAGGTGCTGAGGGGTCTCCGCATGGGCACCCTGTCCCAGGAGATCGTACCGGTCTACTGCGGCACGGCCTTCAAGAACAAGGGCGTACAGTCCCTGCTGGACGGCGTTATCGAGTTCATGCCGAGCCCGGCGGACATTCCCGCCATCAAGGGCGATGACCCCGACAGCGGCGAGGAGCTCGAGCGCCATCCCAGCGACGAAGAGCCCTTCTCCGCCCTCGCCTTCAAGGTAGCCACCGACCCCTACGCCGGCCAGCTCACCTTCATGCGCTGCTATTCAGGCAGCCTCTCCTCCGGGGCCACCCTGTTCAATCCGCTCAAGAACAAGAAGGAGCGGATCGGCCGGCTCCTCCACATGCACTCCAACGAGCGCAAGGAGGTGAGCGAGGTCTACGCGGGGGACATCTTCGCCGCGGTGGGCCTCAAGAACACCGGTACCGGCGAGACCCTGTGCGACCCCAAGGAGCAAATCATCCTGGAGCGCATGGAGTTCCCGGACCCGGTGATCTCCGTGGCTATCGAGCCCAAGTCCAAGGCCGACCAGGAAAAGCTCGGCACCGCCCTGGGCAAGCTGGCCCAGGAGGACCCCTCCTTCCAGGTGCGCACCGACGAGGAGAGCGGGCAGACCGTCATTTCCGGCATGGGCGAGCTGCATCTGGAGGTGATCGTCGACCGCCTCAAGCGGGAGTTCAACGTGGAGGCCAACGTGGGGCAGCCCCAGGTGGCCTACCGCGAGACCATCCGCAAGCCGGTGGAGCAGGAAGGCAAATTCATCCGCCAGTCGGGCGGCCGGGGGCAGTACGGCCACGTGTTCCTGAACATCGAGCCCAACGAGCAGGGCGCTGGCTACGAGTTCGTGGACAAGATCGTCGGCGGCGTGGTGCCGAAGGAATACATCCCGGCGGTGGACCAGGGGGCCCGGGAGGCCCTGGAGAACGGCATCCTCGCCGGCTATCCCATGGTGGACGTCAAGGTGACGCTGTTCGACGGCACCTTCCACGAGGTGGACTCCAGCGAGGCGGCCTTCAAGATCGCCGGCTCCCAGGCCATTCAGGAGGGCGCCCGCAAGGCCGACCCGGTCCTGCTTGAGCCCATGATGGACGTGGAGGTGGTCACCCCCGAGGAGTTCATGGGCGACGTCATCGGTGACCTGAACAGCCGCCGGGGGAACGTGGGGGCCATGGAGGACAGCAAGGCCGGCAAGGTTGTCAGCGCCGAGGTGCCGCTCGCCGAGATGTTCGGCTACGCCACCACCCTGCGCTCGCTCACCCAGGGCCGGGCCACCTACACCATGCAGCCCAGCAGCTACGCGGAAGTTCCGCAGAGCGTTGCCAAAGAGATCATCGCCAAGGCCCACGGCTAGGCGAACGGACCGCTTGAGGGGAGGGACACGCCATGTCCAAGGAGAAGTTTGAGCGCACCAAGCCGCACGTGAACGTGGGCACCATTGGTCA
>NZ_JBKGZG010000052.1:0-14753 GCF_046545655.1 Thiohalorhabdus sp.
AGCGAGGAGAAGGAGGCCAGCGAGGAGAAGGAGGCCAGCGAGGAGAAGGAGGCCAGCGAGGAGAAGGAGGCCACCGCTCCCGAGCCCGAGGAAAAGGACGTCGCCAACGGCGTGCTGCGGGCGGTTCCTGACGAGGACGAGGGCACCTACACGGTGGGCGAGGGGGACACCCTCTGGGACATCGCCGCCGCCGAGGCCATCTACGATGACGCCTTCGCCTGGCCCCTGATCTACAAGCACAACAGTGACAAGATTGAGGACGCCGACCTTATCTACCCCGATCAGGAATTCCAGATCCAGTGGGAGGTGGGATCCACGGCCTACGACGCGGCGGTCCGCCACGCCAAGACCCGTGGCGAATGGAGCCTCGGTCGGACCGAGCGCTCCGACCTGGAGTACCTGGAAGCCAACTAGCTTCCAGCGGAGCCGGGAAGAGCAGCGGCGGCCCGCGGGCCGCCGTTTTTTTGCGCTGTCGCCGCGGCTCCCCTGGGGGCATGGACGTCCCTCCGCTTTTGGGCGAGGATGCCGGGGAGTCCCCAACCCGAACCTCGGCCCTTGCCCATGGCCCCACCCGCCCATCGGACTTCGACCCCGGCATACAGCCCCCGGCGGGTAGCGACCCTCTGGAGCTGGCTCGCCGCTGTACTTTTCATCCTGCCCCACCCCGCCGCGGCCCAGGATGTGCCCCCCGTCAAGGTGCAGCGCGCGGAGAAGGCCCCCATCGTGGAGGAGGTGCGCGTCACCGGCACGGTGACCTCACCCCGGGTGGCACAGGTTTCCACCTCGGTGGGCGGCCTGGTCAAGGAGATGCACGTGGACAGCGGCCACCGGGTGGAGGCGGGGGCGCCTCTGCTGGAGCTGGACCGGGAGCTGGAGGCCCTGGAGCTGCGCCAGGAGCGGGCCGCGGTGGAGGAGGTCCGGGAGGAGCTCGCCGACGCCCGCCGGCGCCTCTCCGAGGCGGAGCGCCTGGCCCGCGATCAGAACCTCCCGGAATCCGAGCTGCGCGCCCGGGAGGCGGAGGTGCGGGTGGCCGCCGCAACCCTGGAGCGCCTGCAGGCCCGCGCCGACCATCAGGCGGCGCGGTTGGAGCGCCACCGGGTGGAAGCCCCCTTCACCGGCGTGGTGGCCCGCAAGCGGACCGCCGCGGGTGAATGGGTAGAGCCCGGCACCCCCGTGGTGGAGCTGGTAGCCGTGGAGGAGCTGCGCCTGGACTTCCAGGCCCCCCAATCCCATTACCCCCGCATCGACGAGGGGACCCCCGTGCGGGTCCACCTGGAGACGGCCGGCGACGACCCGCTGGAGGGCGAGGTGGGGGCCACCATCCCGGTGAGCGACCCGGAGGCACGCACCTTCACGGTGCGGGTCCACGTGGACCGCGACGCGGCCCCCCTCACCCCCGGCATGTCCGCCAGCGCCACCCTTCTGCTGGAAACCGGCCGGGAGGGTATTGTGGTGCCGCGCGACGCCTTGCTGCGACACCCCGACGGCCGGGAAACCGTGTGGGTGGCCCGGGAGGAGGGCGACAAGCTCACGGTGCAGGAGCAACAAGTGGAGACCGGCCTCACCTTCGACGGACAGGTGGAGATCCCCTCCGGCATTGGGGATGGCGACCGGGTTGTCACCCGGGGCAACGAGTCCCTGGAGGAGGGCCAGGAGGTGCGCCCGGTCGATGGCGGTTAGCGCACCCCAGCGGACGGCGAAGGGGGCCGGCCCATGTTCAAAGGGCTGATCCAGCACGGCATCCTCACCACGGTGGTGGTACTGATCATCACCGTCCTCGGCATCGTCGCTGCCCTGCGCATTCCCGTGCAGATGATCCCGGACCTGGAGGTGCGCACCGTCACCGTCCAGACCGACTGGCCCGGAGCCACCCCCCAGGACATCGAAAACGAGATCCTCATCGAGCAGGAGGAATACCTCCGCAACCTCCCCAACCTGCACCGCATGGTTTCCCGGGCCTCCAGCGGCGAGGCGGAGATCGAGCTGGAGTTCCCCTACGGCGTGGACATGAACGAGACCCTGATCCGGGTCAACAACGCCCTCAGCCAGGTCCCCTCCTACCCCGAGAACGTCGACCAACCGCGCATCTACGCCGCCTCCTTCTCCCAGAACTCGTTCATGTACCTGCGCGTCGCGCCCCTGGAGGGCAACCCGCGCGACCTGGACATGAACATGATGCGCGACTTCATTGAGGACAACGTGCGCACGCGCATGGAGAGCGTCCAGGGGGTGTCGCAGGTGGACGTGGGCGGGGGCGCCGAGCGCCAGATCCAGATCCGCCTGGACGCCGACCGGCTGGCGGAGCGCAACCTCTCCGTGGCCGAGGTCCGCGAGGCCATCCGGGACCGCAACCAGGACGTCTCGGGCGGCGACGTGGAGTCGGGCAAGCGCCGCTACCTGCTGCGCACCATCGGCCGCTTCGAGGATCTGGAAGACCTGCGCGACATGGTACTGGAGCGCCGCGGCGACGCCGTGATCCGCCTCGGTGAGGTGGCGGAGGTGGAAATGGGCCACTTCGAGCTGCGCGAGCACTCCTACGTCAACGGCGAGCCGGTGATCCGGCTGTCCGTGAACCGCGAGACCGGCTCCAACGTCCTCGACATCAAGCAGGCCCTGCTGCCCGAGATCGACGCCATCAACCGCGAGGTGCTCGAGCCTGCGGGCATGGAGATGACGCTCACCACCGACGACGTGCGCTACGTCACCGCGTCGCTGGCCAACGTCTGGAAGAACCTGGCACTGGGCGCGGCCTTCGCCACCCTGGTAATGTTCCTGTTCCTGCGCTCCGGCCGCGCCACCGCCATCGGCGTCATGGGCATCCCCATCTGCACCATCGCCGCCTTCCTGGGGCTGCTGCTCACCGGGCGCACCATCAATGTGGTCTCCCTGGCCGGGGTGGCCTTCGCCATCGGCATGACCCTGGACAACAGCATCGTGGTGCTGGAGAGCATCGAGCTGGAGCGGCGCAAGGGCAAGGGCCGTTTCGCCGCCGCGGTGGCGGGCGTGCAGAGGGTGTGGCCGGCGGTGCTGGCCTCCACCATGACCACGGTGCTGGTGTTCCTGCCCATCCTGTTCATCCAGGAGGAGGCCGGGCAGCTCTACTCGGACGTGGCCATCGCCATCGCCGCCTCCATCCTGGCCTCCATGCTGGTGGCCATCACCGTGCTGCCCACGGCGAGCGCCCGGCTGGCCTTCGGCGGCCGGGGCGGAAGCACCGGCCAAGGCCTGCGGGAGCGCACCCTCCGGGGGGTGGCCGCCTTCACCGCCGCGCCCTGGCGGCGAGTGGCCACCATGGCGGTGGCGGTGGCGGTGGGCTTCGGCATCTGGTACTGGCTGACGCCGCCCGCCGAGTACCTTCCCGAAGGCGAGGAGGCCAAGACCTTCGCGGCCATGAACGCCCCGCCCGGCTACAACCTGGAGGCCATGGAGGAGATCGGCGAGGAGCTGCACGCCACCTTCCTGCCCCACCTCGACGCCGATCCCGCGACCTTCGAGCGCGGCGAGGCGGAGATCCCGGCGCTGGCCTACTTCATCCTGTTCGTCCGGCCCCAGGAAATCTCCGTCATCACCGAGACCAAGGACCCGGACCACATCTTCGCCCTGATGGACGTCCTCCAGGAGAAATACGCGCAGTATCCCGGCATGCGCGCCTTCGCCTCCCGCGGCTCCATCATCACCAGCAACGAGGGCGGCACGCGCAGCATCAACCTCGACATCTCCGGCGCGGAACTGGCGCCCATCTACGAGGCCGCCCTGGCCGCCTACCGGCGCGCCGAAGAGGTCTTCGACGACCCGCGCATCCAGGCCAATCCCGCCACCCTGTCGCTGTCCCAGCCCCTGGTGGAGGTCCGCCCCGACTGGGACCGCGCCAGCGAGCTGGGCATGACCGCCGGGGACCTGGGGTTCACCGTAGCGGCATTAACCGACGGCGCCTTCGTGGACGAGTTCTTCCTCGCCGACGACAAGATCGACATCTTCCTCTACAGCGGCGCCGGCCAGGAGGCCCCAGTGGACGGCCTCGACCAGCTGCCCGTTTACACCCCCCAGGGCACGGTCCTGCCCCTCGCCGCCATGGCGGAGGTACGCGAGACCGTGGACACCAGCAACGTGCGCCGCGTGGACGGCCGGCGCACCGTGAGCCTGAATATCATCCCTCCCCGCGACGTGGCCCTGGAGACGGGGGTGGAGCGGGTCCGCGAGGAGGTGATCGGCCACTTGCGCCGGCAGGGGGAGATCCCCGGCAGCGTCTCCGTGGACATCACCGGCGCCAGCGACCAGCTGCGGGAGACCCGCGAGGCCCTGTCCACCAACTACCTGGTGGCCGGGGCCCTCATCTACCTGCTCATGGTGGCCATCTTCCGGCACTGGGGGTATCCGCTTCTGATCATGACCGCCATCCCCCTGGGCGTCTCCGGCGGCATCCTGGGGCTTCGGCTGCTCAACTGGGCCGGCGCCGCCCTGCCCCTCGTGGGGCTCAACGCCGTGCATCAGCCCTTCGACATGATCGCCATGCTCGGCTTCCTGATCCTCATGGGCACCGTGGTCAACAACCCCATCCTCATCGTCCACCGCGCCGTGGAGAATGCCCGCGAGGCCGGCATGGCCGCGCGCGAGGCGGTGATGGAGGCGGTGGAGTCGCGCCTGCGCCCCATCGCCATGTCCACCATCACCACCATCTGCGGTCTGGCACCGCTGGTGCTCCTGCCCGGGGAGGGCACCGAGCTCTATCGAGGCGTGGGCGCCATCGTGCTGTTCGGCATCCTGGGGGCGGCCATCGTCTCCCTCACCTTCCTTCCCGCCCTGACCATGACCGTGCTGGGCTGGCGCGCCCGCCTTTCCGGCGCGGACGGCGGGCGTCCGGAGGCCCCCTCCTGATCCCGGGCGGGCGCCGCCGAACGGGGGGTCAGGCTCCCCCGATGCGGGCCAGGGTCTGGCGGAGGCTGTCCGCGGTGGGGGGCTTCACCAGGTAGTCGTCGAAGACCTCGGCGGGCTGGTCGGGGAACTGGGAGGGAGGGTAGCCCGAGAGGGCCACCAAGGGCGTGGCGCCCAGCTGCTCGCGGAGCCGCCGGGCCACCTCGAAGCCGGAGTGGTCGGGCAGCCCGATGTCGATCAGCGCCAGGTCGGGCCGCACGGTGGACGCCATCTCGAAGGCCTGCTCCCCGGAGCCGGCGTGCCGCCATTCGTAGCCCAGGACCTCCAGCAGGAAGCCCAGCGAGGAGGCCACATCCGGGTTGTCCTCCACCAGCAGGACCACCCCCGACCCTTCCGGGGACCCGCCGGCCCCTTGCCCGGACGTCTCCCCCGAAAGGCCCGCGGCGGGGAGGCGCACCCGGAATTCGCTCCCCTGCCCCGATCCGGGACTGGAGGCCTCGACCTTCCCGCCGTGGAGCTCCACCAGGCTCCGTACCAGGGACAGCCCCAGGCCCAGCCCCTGGCAGGCGTGCTGGTCGGGCTGGCCCCGCTCGAAGAGCTCGAACAGGTGCGGGAGCCGATCCGGGGGAATCCCCTGCCCCGTGTCCCGCACCACCACCTCCGCTTGGCCGTTCCTTGCCGATACGTTCAGCCGCACCGTTCCCCCCTCCGGCGTGTACTTTACGGCGTTGTCCAACAAGTTGCCCAGCACCTGTACCAGCCGGGCCGAGTCCCCCCGCACCCCCACGAGCTGGTCGGGGATTTCCGTTTCCAGCCGCTGCCCCTTCCGCTCCGCCGCTGCGGCCACCGACTCCACGGTCTGCTGGGCCGCATCGCGCAGGTCCAGCTCTTCGTCCCGCAGGCTGATCCGTCCCGTCTTGACCCGGTTCAGGTCCAGAAGATCCTCGGTAATCCGCGCCAGATGGGCGCCCTGGCGGGAGATGGTGGCCGCGGCCTCCCGGAGCCGCGGCGGGTCCACCCGTTCGCTGCGCTCCTCCAGGTAGCGCGCCGTGGTGACGATGGGGGTCAGGGGGTTGCGCAGCTCGTGGCCGAGAGTCGCGAGGAACACGTCCCGGCGGCGGTCCGCCTCGGCCAGGGCGGCCTGGGCCTCGCGGCGCTGGGTGATGTCCTCGATGATGCCGATGACGCGCTTCGGGCGGCCCTCCCGGTCGGGCACCACCGTGTCCGTGGCCTGGACCCAGACCGTGCCGCCGTCCCCGCGCCGGTAGCGTTTCTCCAGGGTGGCCGCCGGCACCTCGCCCGAACGGAGCCTCTCCAGGGCCGACTCCGTCTCCGGTCGGTCCTCGGGATGGGTCAGCTCCACCACGGAAATCCCCTGCTCCACCAGCCCGGCCGCCCCGTAGCCTACGATCGTTGCGAAGGCGGGATTCACCTCCCGGAGCCGGCCGTCGATGTCCATGGTGGCGATGCCCACCCCGGCGTGGCGGAAGGTCTCGCGAAAGCGGATCTCGCTCTGGCGCAGGCGCTCCTCGGTGTCGGCCCGCTGGAGGCTGGCCGCCAGCACATGGGCCACCGCCTGCAGGAAGTGCACATCGTGGCGGCTGAAGGTATGGGGGCCCCTGGTAAAGGCCGCGAGGACCCCACAGGGCCCTTCCGGTCCCTCGATCACCACGGTCATGCCGCTGACCGCGCCGTGCTCGTCGAGCAGCTCCGAAGGGGTGAAGCGCATCTCGGCGGCCAAGTCCTCCTCGATCACCGGCCGCTCGGTAAGCATGGTGTAGCCGCCGGGAGAGCCGTAGCCATCGGGCTCCGTGGCGCTGCCCACACGCCCTTCCCGCCACCCGGTGCCGCTTTTCAGGAGAAGGATCCCCTCCTCCGGACGCCATTCCAGGACCTTGGTGAGATCGGCCCCGAGCAGTTCCCCCAGCATGGCCGTGGCCCGATCGAAGAGCCCCTGAAGGGAAGTCCGGCGGAGCCCCGCCTCCCCCAGCTCGGCCACGGCCTCCTGCTGGCGCAGGCGGGTCCGCAGCTCGGCTGTGGAGGGGTCCTCTGGGGAGCCGGGAGAAGCATCCGACGGAGCCCCCTCACTGGAAGATTCGCTCGTGGTCATGGCGGGACCCTTTGGCCGGAGTGGAAATCGGCCCCCTTCCGGGCAGGGGGAGGCCCAAACGCCCATTAGATGGGCCAAAACCCGTGAGATCAACAGGAAGCGCGATTCCCAGCATGCAGGGGCCGGCAATCCGATCGCCCCCGGGAGGGCGGCCCGGGGTCAGCCCTCCCGGGCTTCCACCTGCCGGGCCCGCGGGATGCGGGCAGGATCCCAGGTTTCCCGTGCCCAGGCCCAGAAGGTGGGCAGGTCCAGGCGCTGCGCTTCCGGGGGCCGGGGCTGGCCGAGGAAGGAGTACGCCGCCACCAGCCAGGGCACCGGGTCGTCCTCCGGCAGGGCGGGGGCGCGGGTGGCCTTGGAGAGCTTGAGCCCTCCGGGGGTGGCGGCGACGGGAAAGTGGGCGTATTCGGGGGTGGGCAGCCCCAGGCCGCGCTGCAGGTGGATCTGCCGGGGCGTGGAACCCAGGAGGTCCGCCCCCCGCACCACGTGGGTGACGCCCTGCTCCGCGTCGTCCACCACCACCGCCAGCTGATAGGCGAACAGGCCGTCGGCGCGCCGCACCACGAAGTCCCCCACCTCCCGTTCCAGATCCTGCTCGAAGGACCCCTGGACGGCGTCCGCGAACCCCACGGTCCCGTTTCCGGCACGCACCCGCACCGCGCGGGGCGCCTTGCCGGGCGGCAGGCCTTCGCGACAGGTACCGGGGTAGACGGCACCGAGTCCCTCGGCCCGGGCGGCCTCCCGGATCTCCCTTCGGGTGCAGCCGCAGTCGAAGGCCAGCCCCGCCCGCCGCAGCTCCGCCAGGGCGTCCTGGTAGGCCTCGGAGCGGGTGCTCTGGTAAAGTACCGGCCCGTCCCATTCGAGGCCGTAAGTCGCCAGCGTGCGCAGGATTTTTTCCGCCGCCCCGGGCACCTCCCGGGGAGGATCCAGGTCCTCCATGCGCACCAGCCAGCGCCCGCCCGCCGCCCGGGCCGACAGGTAGCTGGCCAGGGCCGCGATCAGGGAACCGAAGTGCAGGGGACCGGTCGGGGACGGCGCGAAACGGCCGACGTATCCGTGCTCCATAATCCCAATGATGCCCCCGCCCCCCCTCCGCCTCAAGCGGGCCGAGGGCTGCGGTCGGGAGCACGGAAGGCGCGGAGACCTCCCGCGCCCCGCGAACGCTCGGGGGACGACTCCGTGCGAAACAAAAATACAAAAGCCTGACCCGAACGCGATGGCCCCTTTCCCCCACGAGGAGTCGCGAATGGCCGTATTCTCCATGGAAGCCCTCCTGAAGCTCATGGTGCAGAACCAGGGCAGCGACCTGTTCCTGAGCGTGGGCGCCCCGCCCGCCATGAAGATCGACGGCGAGATGCGCCGGTTCAAGGCCGAGAACCTGTCCCCCGAGGACACGGACCAGCTCGCCCGCGAGATCCTGGAAACCGAGCAGGCCTGGGAGGAGTTCCGCACCAAGGGCGGCGCCAACCTCGCCCTGTCTTACGACCACATCGGGCGCTTCCGGGCCAACGTCTTCCGCCAGCGCCACAGCGTCGGCATGGTGATCCGGCGCATCAACACCGAGGTCCCCACCTTCGAGGAGCTCAACCTCCCCGAGGCCCTCAAGGACATCGCCTCCTACAGCCGCGGCCTGGTGTTCGTAATCGGGGCCACCGGCTCCGGCAAGTCCACCACCCTGGCCTCCATGATCGACTACCGGAACCGCAACCACGCCGGCCACATCCTCACCCTCGAGGACCCCATCGAGTTCGTCCACGACCACAAGCAGTCCCTGGTGAACCAGCGCGAGATCGGCATGGACGCCGAGGACTGGGAGTCGGCCCTGAACGACGCCCTGCGGCAGGCCCCGGACGTGGTGCTGGTGGGCGAGATCCGCAACCGGGAATCCATGGAGCACGCCCTGCACCTGGCGGACACCGGCCACCTGACCCTGGCCACCCTGCACTCCACCAACGCCGCCCAGACCCTGGACCGCATCCGCAACATGTTCCCCGAGGACCGCCACGACCAGATCCTCCAGGACCTGTCCCTCAACCTGCGCGCCATCGTCGGCCAACGCCTGGCCCGGCGGCCGGAGGGCGGCCGCGCCGGCGTGGTGGAGATCTTCGTGAACACGCCCCGCGCCGCCGACTTCATCATCAACGAGCAGTTCGGCGCCCTGAAGGACGTCATGGAGGAGGACCAGCAGTTCGGCATGCAGAGCTTCGACGAGGCGGCCATCGCCCTCTACAAAGAGGGCAAGATCGACGCCGAGGAGGCCATGCGCCAGGGGGATTCCGCCAACAACGTGCGCATCGCCATCAAGAACCACGAGCGCGAGCGGCAGGGCGGCGCGGCGGATGCGGAGGAAGCCGGCCCCGAGATCCCCGACTTCGAGATCCAGGAGGAGGACCCGGATGCCGAGGGGTGATAGGCCCTATCCGGAGCGGCTCCCAGCGGTTCTCCCCTATGGACCTTCTACGACCAGAGGGGGTATGCCCAAGTAATGGACCCTGGCATCACAAGAGGAGGCCGCCATGGGACGCACCCACTGGACCCGCTTTAGCGCGTTCGCCCTTGCGCTCGTCCTCGCACTGGCCGGCTGCAACACCATGGAGGGAGCGGGCGAGGACGTCGAAGAGGCCGGCGAGGCCACCCAGGACGCGGCCGATTGAGGGCCCTGCCGGCTAGCGGCGCACCCACCGCCTGAGCAGGGCCTTTTCCCCCTCCACGAGCAGGAACAGGGCCACGCCGAAGGCCAGAATGCGGGCCCAATCCTGCCCGCCGATGGGAGCCGTCCCGAAGAGGTGCTGGAACGGCGGGGCGTAGGTGAAAAGCCCCTGCAGCACCACCAGCACCGCCACGGCCACCAGCACGGCCCGTCCCCCCTGCAGCCCCCGTCGCGTCAGGACCGGCTCCAGGAGGAAGCGGCTGTTGAAGAGGTAGAACACCTGGCCCATCACCAGGGTGTTGATGGCCACGGTGCGCTCCACCTCCTTGCCCACTCCGTGGAGCTCCATCCACAGGAAGTGGCCGAAGGTCCCCGCCACCAGCAGCACGGACACGAACCCCACCCGCCAGATCAAAAAGCCCGAAAGCAGGGGCGCGGAGGGCGGGCGCGGACGGCGCTGCATGACCCCCGGCTCGGTGGGCTCGAAGGCCAGGGCCAGCGCCAGGGTCACCGCCGTGACCATGTTGATCCACAGGGCCTGCACGGGCGTCACCGGCAGGGTGACGCCGAGCAGGATCGCCGTGACGATGGTGAAGGCCTGGCCGCCGTTGGTGGGCAGCAGGAAAAGGATGGCCTTCTGCAGGTTGTCGTAGACGGTGCGGCCCTCCTCCACCGCGGAGGCGATGGAGGCGAAGTTGTCGTCGGCCAGCACCATCTCCGCGGCCTCCTTGGAGGCCTCCGTGCCCTTCACCCCCATGGCCACCCCGATGTCCGCCCGCTTGAGCGCCGGGGAATCGTTGACCCCGTCACCCGTCATGGCCACCACCTCGCCGTTGGCCTGGAGGGCCTGCACCAGGCGCAGCTTGTGGCCCGGGGAGGCGCGCGAGAACACGTCCACCTTCCGGACCATCGCCCGTAGCTGCTCGTCGTCGCTCGCCTCGATCTGGTGCCCGGCCACCGCGTCCCGGTCGTTGAGCCCCAGCCGCGCGGCGATGGCCCGCGCCGTGGCGGCGTGATCGCCGGTGATCATCTTCACCCGGATGCCCGCCCCCCGACAGGCGGCCACCGCCTGGATGGCCTCGTCCCGGGGCGGATCGATGATGCCCACCACCGCCAGCAGGATGAGCCCCCCGGCGTCCACGTCGGCGAACTTCAGCTCGCTCTTGCCCGAGGGAGCCATCCCCACCGCCAAGGCGAGCAGCCGTTGGCCCCGGCCGGCCATCTCCTCCATGCGCTCGTGCCAGCGCGCCGCGTCCAGGGGCCGGTCACCGCGGGCGGCACGCTCCCGCTCGCACAGCTCCAGGATCCGCTCCGGGGCCCCCTTGACGAAGGTGTAGCCATGGCCCTCGTGGTCGTGGTGGAGGGTGGCCATGAACCTGTGGGCGGAGTCGAAGGGGATCACGTCGTCCCGGGGAAAGCGCTCGTTGGCCTGCCGCTGGTCCATGCCCGCCTTCAGGGCCACGGTGACCAGGGCGGTCTCCGTGGGGTCGCCCTCGGGCATCCAGCCGTCCTCCGCCTCATGCAGCCAGGCGTCGTTGCACAGCAGCCCCGCCCGCAGGGCCTCCAGAAGCACGGGGTCTTCGTAGGGGTCGACGTCCCGGCCGTCCCTCCGGAACCGGCCGTGGGGGGCGTAGCCCACCCCGCCCACCTCCACCGCTTCCTCCGCCGTGAGCAGGGTCCGCACCGTCATCTCGTTGCGGGTGAGGGTGCCGGTCTTGTCGGAGCAGATGGTGGTGACCGCGCCCAGGGTCTCCACCGCCGGCAGGCGGCGGATGATGGCGTTGCGCTGCGCCATGCGCTGCACGCCGATGGCCAGGGTGATGGTCATGATGGCCGGCAGGCCCTCGGGGATGGCCGCCACCGCCAGGCTCACGGCGGCCATGAACATGTCGGGCAGGGAGTACCCCCACACCACCAGGCCGAAGACGAAGGTAAAAACCGCGAGGAGCAGGATGGCCCCGGACAGATGCCGGGCGAAGCGGTCCACCTGCCGGAGCAGCGGTGTCTGCACGCTCTCCACCTGGCCCACCATGCGCGAGATGCGGCCGATCTGGGTGCGTACCCCGGTGGCCACCACCACCCCGCGACCCTGCCCGGCGGCAACCAGCGTCCCCGAATAGGCCATGCAGGTGCGGTCGGCCAGATCCGCCTCCGGGGCCACGGGGTTCGTGCCCTTCTCCACGGGCTCGGACTCCCCGGTGAGCACCGCCTCGTCCACGCGCAGGTTGTGGGCCCGGATCAGCCGCAGATCGGCGGGCACCCGGTCCCCAGCGCCCAGGAGCACCGCGTCTCCCGGTACCACCTCCTCGGCGGACACGGTCTGCTGCCGACCGTCCCGCAGCACCTGGGCCCGTGGACTGAGCATGCCCCGGATGGCGTCCAGGGCCCGCTCCGCCTTGCCCTCCTGGAGGAAGCCGATGACGGCGTTGACCAGGACCACACCCAGGATCACGCCGGTGTCCACCCACTTTCCCAGGAAGGCGGTTCCCACTGCGGCAACGATCAGGATGTGGATGAACAGGTTGTGGAACTGGCGGAGGAAGCGCACCACGGGTCCGGCGCTTTCCTGTCGAGGAAGGCGGTTGGGGCCGTGCTCCTGCAGGCGGGATCGGGCGGTTCCAGAATCGAGGCCTTCGGGGGAAGTCTCCAGATCGCGGAGGACATCCTCCACCGGCCGGGCGTGCCAGGCGTTCTCGCCGTTCGCCAAGGTTCTTCCCTCCGCCTGCTGCCATGCGTGTCCGTGCGGTCGCCCGCCAGCCGGCTCCTCCAGGCGGGCATCCCTTTATAGCACCGGCCGTGATGCCCTTGGGAGGGCCGGGACAACCGGACTTGTCTGGATTTGCCGAGGGGACACCCGTACCCTGTTCCGATCCCCGGCGGGCTGGCCGGGGACCGGAACGGAGGGATCCCAATGCACCGGCCATCGGCCTGGAAACGGCCCGCCGCCGCCCTGTTGGCCGGGCTGCTCCTGCCCGATCCCGCGGCGGCCCTGGACTGCTCCGGGGAGCACACGACTCCGGCGGCGGTGAAGGGGATGGACGGGGAGCCCCTTCCCCCGGGGGAAACGGTGACTGTGCGCGGCCGCATCGGAGGCGCCTTCCTCGGCGGGGACCGGCTCGACGGCTTCTTCCTCCAGGCCCGCACGGACGGGCGGCCCGCCGGGGTGTTCGTCTACACCCCGGAGCCCGAGCCCGGCTGGACGGAGATCCTGCGGCCGGATCGTCGGGTGGCGGTGCGCGCCCGCACCGACCGCTACCGCGGCCGCATCCAGCTCCACCGCGTGGAGGCGGTGGCCGACTGCGGCCGGGCCCCCGTGGAGCCCGCCGCCCTCGATTGGCCGCCGGACGTCCCGCTGGAGGCGCTGGCCGGGGTCCGGGTACGGCTGACCCGCCCCCTCACCGTCACCGGCCACCACGAGCTGGGCCGCTACGGCAGCCTGCACTTGGCTAGCGAGCGGCTCTTCCACCCTAACTCCGCGCCCCCTGGCGATCCCGAGGCCCCCGTGCTCGTCCTGGACGACGGATCCTATTCCCGCGATCCCCGCCCCATTCCCCACCTCGATCCCGAGGGGAGCCGGCGGGTGGGCGACCGGGTGACGGCCCTCACCGGCGTCCTAACCCGCGCCTTCGACGCCTGGCGCCTGCACCCCACCCAGGCCCCCGACTTCGAGGCCGCCAACCCCCGCCCGGAGGCCCCGGAATCCCCGGGGGAGACGGAGCGCCGGGTGGGGCTCGTCAACCTCGGCAACTACTTCCTTACCCCAGGGGAGCGGGGCGCCGACACCATCGCCGAGCGCGAGGACCAGGAAACGGCCCTGGGCCGGCTGGTGGCGGGGATCGACGCCGATGTTCTGGCGGTGGTGGAGCTGGAGAACCGCGCCGGGGCCCCGGCGGACCTTGCGGAACGCGTGGCCGGAGCAGGGTTCCGCGCGGTGGAGGGGCCGGAACGGCTGGGCGAGGACGCCATCCGCAATGCCCTCCTCTACCGCCCCGATCGGGTCCGCCCGGTGGGCACCCCGCGGGTGGCCCGTCACGAGGCCTTCGTACGCCCGCCCCTGGCCCAGCGCTTCCGCAGCGAGGAGGGCCACGCCTTCACGGTGGTGGTCGCCCACTTCAAGAGCAAGGGGGGATGCCCCGAGGCGGGGGACGTGGACCGGGGCGAGGGCTGCTGGAGCGAGCGCCGCCTCCGGGAGGCCCGGGCCCTGGCCGCGTGGGCCGCCGACCTTCCCAGGCCCGTGCTCCTGGCCGGAGACCTCAACGCCTACGCCCGGGAGGCCCCCATCCGCCACCTGCGCCGGGCCGGCTTCCGGGACCTCCTGCGCGCCGCTCTCCCCGCCCGCGACCGCTATACCTACGTCTACCGCGGCCGCAGCGGCTACCTGGACCACCTGCTCCTGCGCGGCGGGCCGGAGGCGGAGGCCGGCCGCTGGCCGGTCAACGCCGACGAGCCGCAAAAGGTACCGGAACCCGACTCGGTCTGGCGGGCCACGGACCACGACCCCGTCTGGGTGGACCTGCCCGCCTCGGCCCCTTGAGGCCCCGGCTAGCCAGGGCAGGCCCCTCGAGCCCGCGCCCGGCGGCCGGGCCTAGTTGCCGGCCTCGGTGTTCGCGTGCAAAGGCTTGGTGTCCTCGAACCGCCGCTTCTGCTCCTCCGTGGCCTCCCGCTGGTACCGCTCCTTCCACTCCCCGTAGGGCATGCCGTAGATGACCTCGCGGGCTTGGTCGTAGTCCAGGTCCACATCCCGCGCCTGGGCCTCGGCCAGGTACCACTTGGCCAGGCAGTTGCGGCAGAAGCCGGCCAGGTTCATGAGATCGATGTTCTGGACGTCCGTGCGCTCCTGCAGGTGCTTCACCAGCCCCCGGAACGCCGCGGCCTCCACCTCCACACGTGTCTGCTCGTCCATGACAGCCTCCCGTAAAGACGCATTCGGATCCGTTCGGACCTCTTCCGGCCCCCCACCAGGCCCCATTATCCCGCATGGCTCGGCGTTCCGCCCAGGGGCGGCACGCCCCGGACCGGCCCCGGCCGGAGCCCGTTGCAGCGACTCCGGACAGAGAGCCGAATCCGTTTGTTTTACAGATCCTCCGGCGCAACTTGGCAAAATTGACCTTTGCTGCCGACAAA
>NZ_JBKGZG010000053.1:0-13307 GCF_046545655.1 Thiohalorhabdus sp.
ACGCTCTCTCCCGTTCAGCAGGTCTACGGGCTGCCCCGGGACACGGAACCGGCGACCGCCTTCGAGGAAGGCCTGCGGATTCGCCTCGACCTGGACCGGGCCAGCCACGATGTGCTGGAGGGGGATAACCGGAGCGGGGTGCTGTTCGACGGCGAGACACAGCGTACCGCGCTGAGCGCCTCGGGCCCCCTGCCCCGGGGGCTGGGGGCGTGGACCCTGGAGGTGCCCCACGTGGCCCATTCGGGGGGCTTCCTGGACGGGGCCATCGACACCTGGCACAGCGCCTTCGGGCTCCCGGAGGGCAACCGGCCCAACCGTTCAGCGAACAAGCTGCGTTATGTGGTGAGGGAGGACGACGACACGATCCTGGACCGGCAGCGCTCGGCCTCGGGCCTGGGGGACGTGGCGCTGGGGGCGCGGTTCCCCGTGGCCGAAGACGACGGGGAGGGCCGCGCCGCCGTGGGGGTGCGGGTGGAGGCGCCCACGGGCGACCCGGATCGGCTCCTCGGCAGCGGCGGCTGGGACACCAGCCTGTGGGCGGGAGGCACCCTGCCCGGCGCCACGTGGCTCGGTCCAGGGGCCCTCCACGGGGCGGCGGGAATGGTGGCGATGACCGGCTCGGAGGTGCTGGCCGACCTCCACCGGAACTGGGCGGGCTTTCTGCGGCTGGCGGGGGCGGTCCGGCCTGGCTCCGTCCTTACCCTGCGGGCCCAGATGGACGTCCATACGCCCTTCTATCGCAGCGAAGTCGGGACCCTGGGCAAACCGACGGCGGAAATCCGGCTGGGGATGGGTCTGGAGCTTCCGGGGTGGGGCCGGCTGGATCTGGGCTTTTCGGAGGACATCACGCCGGAGCGGGCCCCGGACGTCACCTTCCACCTGGGCTGGGAACGGCGCTTCGGCGACTGATGCCGCCCGGCAAGGGCTGTAGGAGCCCGCTTGAGCCGGCGAACCGGGGCCGACTAGCGGGCCTGCTACCGCAATCGCTCGCTGAAGCGAGCTCCTACGTAGGCCTTGGCGAGGGTGTGGGTTTGCGGGCCGGGCCGCGAACCCGGCGCTACTTCTGCTCCCACGGCAGCCCGGCGGCCTTCCAGCCGCCCTGGGTGCCCCGGTGGCCCTGCTCGTCCTTGTCGCCCTCGAAGCCCTGGAGCAGGTTGTAGGTCTCGGCGTACCCCTGCCGGGCCATGGCCTCCGCGGCCTTGCCGGAGCGCCCGCCGCTACGGCACATGAACACCAGCACCTGGGAGGTGTCGGTGCCCACCTCGGACTGCAGCTGGGCGGGGAAGTCCGGGTTGTACTCCATGCCCGGGTAGGTCTCCCACTCCACGTGCGTGCCCAGGGTCGGGTAGCCCACGAAGTCCCGCTCCGCCTGGGTGCGCACGTCCACCAGCTGGGCGTTGGGGAGCTTCTCCAGCACCGCGTAGGCCTCCTCGGGGGTCAGCTCGCCCGTGTAGTCCTTGCCCTTTTCCCGGGCGCGCTGCCGGGCGCGGTCGAGGATGGCCTGGGGATCCTCGTCGGGGATTCGGGAACCTTTGTCGGTCATGGACGTCTCCTGAACGTGGGAATCCGCCCCCCGCGCGGGACGGAGCTCCCATCCATGGGAATTTTCTGCGCCAATACGTTACCATCCAGGGCTGGAATTCTACGCCCAACCGGGCTCTCGGGGGAATTTGTCCCGGGGGCGGATGTACCGTTCCACAAGGTTTCTTTCTCCCCTCGGGGGAGCGCACATACAGGCAGGAGGAAGGCGGAATGAGCGAGCAGCCCAAGGCCGTGGCACTGCTCTCCGGCGGGCTGGACTCGATGCTGGCCGCCGCGGTGGCCAAGGAGCAGGGCGTCCACGTGGAAGGCATCAACTTCTTCACGGGCTTCTGCGTGGAGGGCCATACCCACGCCATCCGTCAGAAGGACAAGGACAAAGCCAAGCGCAACAATGCCCTGTGGTCCGCCGAGCAGGTGGGGATCAAGCTCCACATCGTCGACATCTCGCAGGAATACGTGGGGGTCGTCACCAACCCCAAGCACGGCTACGGGCAGAACCTCAACCCCTGCCTGGACTGCAAGGGCTTCATGGTGGCCAAGGCCCGCGAGTGGATGGAGGAAAACGGCTTCGACTTCATCATCACCGGCGAGGTGATCGGCCAGCGGCCCAAGTCCCAGCGGCGCGACACCTTCCCCATTATCGAGAAGGAGTCCGGGGCGGACGACCGGCTGCTGCGCCCCCTGTGCGCCAAGCAGCTGCCGCCCACGCTCCCCGAGCGGGAAGGCTGGGTGGACCGCGAGCGCCTCTACGACTTCACCGGGCGCTCGCGCAAACCGCAGATGGAGCTGGCGGAGCGGTTCGGCTTCGAGGAGTACAGCCAGCCGGCCGGCGGCTGCTGCTTCCTCACCGACGAGAACTTCTCCCGCAAACTGGCGGACCTGTGGCAGGCCCGCGGGAGCAAGGAGTACGACCTCGACGACGTCATGCTACTGAAGATGGGCCGCCACCTGCGCCCGGCGCCCAACTACAAGCTGATCATCGCCCGCGAGGACGGCGAGAACCGGTTCATGAACGGCTACCGCAAGCGCTTCCACGCCGTGCGGGACCTGGACTACCCGGGACCGTTGGCGCTGGTGCAGGGCGAGCCCGACGAGGCGGACCTAGAGACCGCGGCGCGCATCACGGCCCGCTACGGCAAGGGCCGCAGCGCCGAGCGCATCCGCGCGGAGATCACCCCGCCGGGCGGCGAGCCCTACGTGACCGAGGTGGCGCCCATGCCGCCCGCGCAGATCCCCGAGGAATGGCATGTCTGAGGAGAGGGAACGGGAATTCCTCGACGCCCGCAGCCTGCTGTGCCCCATGCCGGTGATCCGCGCCGGGGAGCGCATCGCCGAGCTGGAGCCGGGCACGGAGCTGGAGGTGCGCGCCAGCGACCCGGGGGTGCTGCACGACATCCCGGCCTGGTGCCGGGTCAACGGCCACACCGTCCTGGAGGCCCGCGACGACGGCGACGAGCAGGTGGTGGTCCTGCGGGTGGGCGCGGACGATGACCCAAGCGCCTGAGACCGGAACAGGCTCCGCGGCCGCCGATCCGGAGCGCACCGCGGCGGCGCAGAAGGTGACGGTGCTCGGCGCCGTCACCAACCTGGTGCTGGCCCTGGTGAAGACGGTGTTCGGCGTCTTCGCCAGCTCCCAGGCGCTGATCGCCGACGGCCTGCACTCCCTGTCCGACCTCCTCACCGACGCCCTGGTGCTGGTGGCGGTGCGCCTGGGCGCCCGGGAGCCGGACGCCGACCACCCCTACGGCCACGGCCGCTTCGAGACCCTGGCCACCGTGGTCCTGGGGCTGATCCTCATCGGCGCGGGCCTGGGCATCGCCGTCAACGCCGCCACCCGCCTCGCCGCCGGCGAGATCCCCCTGCCCACCTGGCCCGCCCTGGTGGCCGCCGCCTTCTCCATCGGCGCCAACGAGTGGCTGTTCCGGATCCAGGTGCGCATCGGTCGCAAGTACCAGGCCTCCAGCGTGGTGGCCAACGCCTGGCACCACCGCACCGACGCCCTCTCCTCGGTGGCCGCCCTGGTGGGCATCGCCGGCTCCATGATGGGCGTGCTGGTGCTGGACACCGTGGCCGCGGTGGCGGTGGCCTCCATGGTGATCTGGGCCGGCGGCAAGCTGGGCTGGGACGCCGTCAAGGAGCTGGTGGACACCGCCCTGGAGCGCGAGGAAGTGGAGCGCCTCCAGCGCCAGATGCTGCGCATCGAGGGGGTCAAGTCCGTCCACGGCCTCAAGACCCGCCGGATGGGCCCCGAGGCGCTAGTGGACGTCCACGTCCAGGTACCCGGAACCGTCAGCGTGTCCGAGGGCCACCAGATCGCCGAGCGGGTGCGCAAGCACCTCATCCGGAGCCATCCCGACGTCTCCGAGGTTCTGGTCCACGTGGACCCGGAGAACGACGAACAGGGCATCCCGCTGCTCCCCAACCGGGAAGAGGTCATGGCCGAGGTGTTCCGGTGCACGGAGGCCTTGGAGGACGACCTCGCCATCCGCGACTACACGGTCCACTATCTGGGGGGACGGATCACGCTGGAGCTGGCCGTGGAAGTGGACGCGCGCCACACTCTGGGGGAAGCGTACCGGATTGCCGAGCGGCTGCGGGAGGCGATCCGGGCGCAGACCCATGTCCACGACGTGCAGGTGCACCTGCACGTGCCCCACGGGGAAAGCGGCGAGACCGCCCCTTCCGGGGCCTGACCACACGCGAAGAAGGGGGACACGCACCCATGCCACTGCCCGCCACCGCCCGGCAGCCGCGCCTCGCCCCATTCCCGGGGCTGGCCCTCCCGTTGCTCCTGGCCCTCGGCGTCTGCTTGGCGGGGCCGGCCACCGCGGCCACCGTCTACAAGTGGACCGACGAGGACGGCAACGTACATTTCTCCGATTCCCCCCCGCCAGGCGTGGAGGACGTGGAGCGCCTGGAGATCGAGTCCAGCGCCCCGCGCCGGGAGGCTCCCGAAGAGGAGGAGGCCGAGGACGATGAGGACGAGGAAGAGGACGGCGGCGCCTCTGATGTGAACATCTCCCAGGCCGAGATCCAGGTGGAGAAGCTGGAAGAACAGGTGGAGAAGGCCAAGGAGATCTACGAGCAGGCCCGGGAAAACCGCGTCGAGGGAGAGAAGGTCCGCAAGGGCAGCGAGCAGAACTACGCCCGCTACCTGGAGCGGATCGAAGGGCTCAAGGAAGAAGAAGAACAGGCCGAGGAGCAGCTGGAGGAGCTCCGCCAGAAACTGGAGGAGGCCCGGGACCGGCTCGACGAGCTGCGCCAGGAGGATCAGGAAGAGTAGGCGGTCGACCCCGTTCGGGAGCGGCCCCCTGGCGCGGCCTCCGGCCTGGACGCCGCCGGTTCCGCTTTTCGACCTACGGTAAGGAGGTTTCTCATGCAGCAGCCCGTGGTGCTCATCGGCGTCGGCGAGATGGGCGGTGTGTTCGCCCACGGCCTTTTGCGGGCCGGCCACCCCGTCTATCCGGTCACCCGCGACATGGATCCGGCCCAGGCGGCGGCGAGCACCCCGGAGCCCGCCCTGGTCCTGGTGACCGTGGGCGAGAAGGACCTCCATCCCGTGCTGGCCGACCTGCCCCCGGCCTGGGCCGACCGGGTGGGCCTGATCCAGAACGAGCTGCTGCCTCGGGACTGGGAGGCCCACGACCTGCCGCAGCCCACGGCGTGCGCGGTGTGGTTCGAGAAGAAGCCCGGCAAGCCGGTGAACCCCATCATCGCCTCGCCCGCCCACGGCCCCAACGCCGACCTGCTGGTGGGCGCCCTGGACGCCATCGGCATCGGCGCGCGCAAGGTGGAAGATTACGACGAGATGCTCTTCGAGCTGGTGCGCAAGAACGTCTACATCCTCACCACCAACATCGCCGGGCTGGAAACGGGCGGCACCACCGGCGAGCTGTGGAACCACCACCGCGAGCTGGCCCAGCAGGTGGCCGACGAGGTGATGGACATCCAGGCATGGCTCACCGGCGCCGAGCTGGACCGCGAGCGGCTGGTGGCCGGCATGGCCGAGGCCATGCTCGCCGACCCCGAGCACGGCAACACCGGCCGCTCCGCCCCCGACCGCCTCGCCCGCGCCATCGGCTACGCCGACGAGGCGGGCCTGGAGGTGCTTAAGCTGCGGGCGCTGGCCAAGGAGCACGGCGCTCCCTGAAAACCGAAAACGCCAAACCGCCAAGTACGCCAAGGGTCGCCAAGAAAACGGCCCTAAACGTCACCGATCTCCCGTAGGAGCGGCGTCCTCGCCGCCACCTGCCGGAATAGGCAGCCAAACCGAAAGGCATCGCGGCGGGGACGCCGCTCCTACACCCAATTTTTGTCTTAATTGGCGTCCTTGGCGGTTCATCATCGACTCAGCTTCCGGAGACGACCCCCATGCCGCAATACCGCTCCCGCACCACCACCCACGGTCGCAACATGGCCGGCGCGCGCGCCCTGTGGCGAGCCACCGGTGTGAAGGACGACGACTTCGGCAAGCCCATCGTCGCCGTGGCCAACTCCTTCACCCAGTTCGTGCCGGGCCACGTCCACCTCAAGGACCTGGGCCAGCTGGTGGCCGGGGCGGTGGAGCAGGCCGGCGGCATCGCCAAGGAGTTCAACACCATCGCCGTGGACGACGGCATCGCCATGGGCCACGGCGGCATGCTCTACAGCCTGCCCTCGCGGGAGCTGATCGCCGACTCCATCGAGTACATGGTCAACGCCCACTGCGCCGACGCGCTGGTGTGCATCTCCAACTGCGACAAGATCACCCCGGGCATGCTCAACGCCGCCATGCGCCTGAACATCCCGGTGGTGTTCGTCTCCGGCGGCCCCATGGAGGCGGGCAAGACCAAGCTGGCGGGGAAGGACACCAAGCTCGACCTGGTGGACGCCATGGTCTACGCGGTGAACCCGGAGCTGTCCGACGAGGACATGGAGAACGTGGAGCGCTCCGCCTGCCCCACCTGCGGCTCCTGCTCCGGCATGTTCACCGCCAACTCCATGAACTGCCTCACCGAGGCCCTGGGACTGTCCCTGCCGGGCAACGGCTCCCTGCTGGCCACCCACGCCGACCGCAAGGCGCTGTTCGAGCAGGCCGGCGAGCTGGGGGTGGACCTGGCCAAGCGCTACTACGAGGGCGACGACGAGGCGGTGCTGCCGCGCTCCATCGCCACCTTCGAGGCCTTCGAGAACGCCATGTCCCTGGACATCGCCATGGGCGGCTCCACCAACACCGTGCTGCACCTGCTGGCGGCGGCGCGCGAGGGCGAGGTGGATTTCCAGATGGCCGACATCGACCGCCTGTCGCGGCGGGTGCCGCACCTGTCCAAGGTGGCGCCCTCCACCCAGCAGTACCACATGGAGGACGTCCACCGCGCCGGCGGCGTCATGGGCATCCTCGGCGAGCTGGAGCGCGGCGGCCTGCTGCACACCGACCTCCCCACCGTGCACAGCCCCACCATGGGCGAGGCCCTGGCGCGCTGGGACGTGCGCCGCACCGACGACGAGGCGGTGGTCTCCCGCTACCTGGCCGGCCCCGCCGGCATCCCCAGCCAGGACCCCTTCTTCCAGGCCACCCGCTGGCCGAGCCTGGACCTGGACCGGGAGACCGGGTGCATCCGGGACGTGGCGCATGCCTACAGCCCCGACGGCGGCCTGGCGGTGCTCTACGGCAACCTCGCCCCCGAAGGCTGCATCATCAAGACCGCCGGGGTGGACGAGTCCATCCTGCAGTTCACCGGCCCGGCGCGCATTTTCGAGAGCCAGGAGGCCGCCGTGGAGGCCATCCTCGGGGATAAGATCAACCCGGGCGACGTGGTGATCATCCGCTACGAGGGCCCCAAGGGCGGCCCCGGCATGCAGGAGATGCTCTACCCCACCAGCTACCTGAAGTCCAAGGGGCTGGGGGCGAAGTGCGCCCTGATCACCGACGGCCGCTTCTCCGGCGGCACCTCGGGGCTGTCCATCGGCCACGTCTCCCCGGAGGCGGCCCAGGGCGGCCCCATCGGCCTGGTGGAGGAGGGCGACACGGTGGTCATTGACATCCCGGGCCGCGCCATCGCCATCGACGCCGGCGAGGCGGAGCTGGAGCGGCGCCGGGCCGCCATGGAGCAGCGCGGCGCCCAGGCCTGGAGGCCCGCGGAGCGCCAACGGCCCGTCACCCAGGCCCTGCGCGCCTACGCCGCGCTCACCACCTCGGCCGCCCGCGGCGCCGTGCGCGATCTGTCGCAGGTGGAGGGCTGAGGGACCGCTGTCCGGCGGGCCTCCGGTAGGAGCCCGCTTTAGCGGGCGAATCCCCGATGGGCCGGGGTGCCTGTACAGCCATCGCCCGCTAAAACGGGCTCCTACGGACGGCTTCCTGCGGCCTCGGACGCCGTTGCACCCAGGGGCAGCCTGCTGGCCCCCTAAGCGGTTCGTCTGGTAAGGATGATTTTTCGGGCCAACCAAGGGGCACCACGCCATGCCGGATAACCGCCGCAGCCGCGCCACCACCGAGGGGGTGCGGCGCACCCCCAACCGCGCCATGCTGCGCGCCGTGGGCTTCGACGACGAGGACTTCGGCAAGCCCATCGTCGGGGTGGCCAGCGGCCACAGCACCATCACCCCCTGCAACGTGCGGATCGGCGACCAGGCCCGCCGCGCCGAGGAGGCCCTGCACGAGGCCGGGGCCATGCCCCAGCTGTTCGGCACCATCACCATCTCCGACGGCATCTCCATGGGCACCGAGGGCATGAAGTACTCCCTGGTGTCGCGGGAGGTGATCGCCGACTCCATCGAGACAGTCTGCCAGGGGCAGTCCATGGACGGCGTCATCGCCCTCGGCGGCTGCGACAAGAACATGCCCGGGGCCATGATCGGCATCGCGCGCATGAACATCCCGGCGGTGTTCGTCTACGGCGGCACCATCAAGCCCGGCTGGTACAAGGGCGAGGACCTGACCATCGTCTCCGCCTTCGAGGCGGTGGGCAAATACCAGGCCCACCGGCTGGCCGAGGAGGACCTGAAGGGGGTGGAGCGCAACGCCTGCCCCGGCGCCGGCTCCTGCGGCGGCATGTTCACCGCCAATACCATGTCCTCCGCCTTCGAGGCCATGGGCATGAGCCTGCCCTACTCCTCCACCATGGCCGCCGAGGACGAGGAGAAGGCCAAGTCCGCCGAGGACTCCGCCCGCGCCCTGGCCCACGCCATCCACGCGGAGATCCGGCCCCGCGACCTCCTCACCCGCGAGGCCTTCGAGAACGCCATCGCCGTGGTCATGGCCCTGGGCGGCTCCACCAACGCGGTGCTGCACCTGCTCGCCATCGCCCGCGCCGCCGAGGTGGACCTGTCCATCGACGACTTCGAGCGCATCCGCGGCCGGGTGCCCGTGCTGTGCGACCTCAAGCCCTCCGGGCGCTTCGTCACCACGCAGTTCCACCACGCCGGCGGCGTGCCCCGGGTGATGCGGATGCTGCTCGACCGGGGGCTGCTGCACGGCGGCTGCCGGACGGTCACCGGGGGGACCATCGCCGAGGTCCTTTCGGACGTGCCGCCCGACCCGGACCCCGACCAGGAGGTGATCCGCCCCTTCGACGACCCCGTGTACCCGCAGGGCCACCTGGCCATCCTCAAGGGCAACCTGGCCCCCGACGGGGCGGTGGCCAAGATCTCCGGGCTCAAGACCACCTCCATCACCGGTCCGGCCCGGGTCTTCGACTCCGAGGACGCCGCCATGGACGCCATCGAGCGCCGTGAGATCAACGCGGGCGACGTGGTGGTGATCCGCTACGAGGGCCCCAAGGGCGGGCCGGGCATGCGCGAGATGCTCGGGCCCACCTCGGCCCTGGTGGGACAGGGCCTCGGCGACTCGGTGGGCCTGATCACCGACGGCCGCTTCTCCGGCGGCACCTACGGCATGGTGGTGGGCCACGTGGCCCCCGAGGCGGCCGCCGGCGGCCCCATCGGCCTGCTGGAGGAGGGCGACCGGATCACCATCGACGCCGCACACCGCCTGCTGGCGGTGGACCTGGACCTGGAGAAGCTGGAGCGGCGCCTGGAGCGCTGGGAGCCGCCGGAACCCCGGTACACCCGGGGCATCCTGGCCAAATACGCCCGCCTCGCCCACGAGGCCCACCTCGGCGCCACCACCGATTGAGGACCCCGATGGAGGAATCCGGCAAGAGCGCCTTCGGGCTCCTGTCCATCGTCGGCCTGCTGGCCCTGCCCCTCCTGCTGGCCCTGCCCTTCCTGCCCCTGCTGAGCCTGGCCGGCGAGGCGGAGGTGCCCATGGAAAAGGTGGTGGAGGAGGGGCCATACCCCTGGGCCCCCGAAACGCTGGAGAAGGCCGGCGGCCAGGTGATGGCCATCGCCACCATCCGGCCCGGCTGGGGCCTGCCCACCACGGAGGAGGTCCATTGGGCCCTTGCCGGGGGCCTGCTGGCCGGTCTGGTCCTCGGCTGGTACCTGCGGCGCACGGCGGACCGCTGGGGCCGGGGCCACGGGACCTCCACGCAGCGTAGCCGCCTGGGCCACCTGGGGCAGGGGCTGGCCTGGGCGGTGCGGGACCGCGCCTTCTCACTGGCCGTTCCCGCCGCGCTGGTGGGGGCCCTGGAGCTGGTGCAGGCCCGGGAGCTTCCCGCGGCCTTCCTGCTGGAGGTGGCCCTGGGTCTGTTCGCCGCCTATCGCCTCGGCGTGGCCCTGTTCCCCGTTTTATTGCGTCCCTTCGAATCCGACGACCTGGCCAAACGACTGGCCCAGCCAGGGGTCAAACGCCTCTGGAACGCCGGGCGCGGCCTGTTCGCCGTAACCGGCGTGGTGGCCTTCCTGCTCATCGCCCACCTGCACTACCCCCTGCCGGTGGAGCTGCAGTCGGTGGTCCTCCTCTTCCTCACCCTGCTGGCCCTGCCGCCCCTGTGGGGGCTGCGTAACCGGGCGGGCTGGCGGAGCATCGGCGGGGCGGAGCCGGGCCTCCCGATGACCCCGGCCCGGGAGGTGGCCCTCGGGCTCGGACGGCTCCTGGTGGCCGCCACCGCCCTGGGCCTGCCGGCCCTGGCCGCCGCGGGCCACCACCGGCTGGCCGGGTTCCTGCTCCTCAACCTCCTTACCTCCATCCTGCTCCTGCTGGCGGCGGGCGCCCTGGCCACCGGCCTGGGGCGCGGGGTCGGCCGCCTCAAGCAGGGGCGGCCCCCCGAGAGCCTCGCGCCCATCCTGACCCCCGACCGTCAGGCCAACGCCGTGGACCTGCTGGCCGTGCTGGTACGGGGGGTGGTGCTGCTGGGCGGGCTGCTCAGCGTCCTGGCCCTCTGGCAGTTCCCCCTGGAGCGGGTCTGGTGGTCCATCCGCCCGGTGCTGTTCGGGTTCCACATCGGCCAGTACGAGTTCTCCCTGGTCGGGGTAGGGGTCGGGCTGGCCGTGTTCCTGGTGGTGTTCTATTTCGGCCGCTGGCTGCGGGCGGGCCTCCACCACCGCATCCTGCCCCGCTTCACGCCCGACGTCGGGCTGCGCAACAGCATCTCGTCGCTGGTGTTCTATGCGGTGCTGGTGGTGGGCGCCTTCATCGCCATCTCCGCCGCCGGCTTCGACCTCACCAACCTCGCCATCATCGCCGGCGCCCTGTCCGTGGGCATCGGCTTCGGCCTGCAGAACATCATCAACAACTTCGTCTCCGGCCTGATCCTGCTCTTCGAGCGCCCCATCAAGGTGGGCGACGTGGTGGAGTACCAGGGCCAGTGGGCGGAGGTGCTGCACATCCGGGTGCGCTCCACCGTGGTGCGCACCTACGACCGGGCCGAGCTGATCGTGCCCAACTCGGAGCTGGTGTCCTTCACGGTCACCAACTGGACCCACTCCGACTACCGCACCCGGCTGATCATCCCCGTGGGGGTGGCCTACGGCTCCGATACCCAGCAGGTGCGGGAGCTCCTCCTCCGGGCGGCCCGGGAGCATCCGGAGGTCTATCCGGACCCGGAGCCGGCGGTTTTCTTCCGGGACTTCGGCGACAACGCCCTGCTCTTCGAGCTGCGCTGCTTCACCCACCTCGACAACGTCCTGGGGGTCCCCTCGGACCTGCGCTTCCGCATCGACGCCCTGTTCCGGGAGCACGGCATCACCATTCCCTTCCCCCAGCGGGACGTGCACCTCGCCACCACCGCCCAGGAGGAACCGCCCTCGCGGGATCTGGCCTCCGGCCCGGCGCCGCAGGGAGGCCCCTGAGGGCCCGACCGGGGGGCAACTTGGCAAAGATCAAGTAAGGGGGGAATCAGAGGGGCCGGATCTTCCGGCCCCGTGGCAGGTTGGTCCAATCACCCTCATTCCACGATCGGGTACCCCGCATGAGGCCGGACCTCTATGCAGCCGTAGCCAGAGTGGCGAGTCCCGCCGTTCTCGGTTACCTGCTCTGGCGCACTGTCGGTCAGCGCCGGGGCGGGCGCTACCTGCGGCAGCGCCTGGGCTGGGGGCTCCCCAAGGGGCCCTTCGATTTCTGGTTCCACTGCGTATCGGTGGGAGAGGTGCAGGCCGCCGCGCCCCTGGTGCAGGCGCTGGCGGCGGCCCAGCCCGGACGGCGCTTCCTGGTCACCACCTGCACGGCCACCGGCGCCGAAACGGCCGCCCGCCAGCTACCCCCGAGCGCCCGCCATGCCTATCTGCCGGTGGATCTTCCCGGGGCCGTTCGCCGCTTCTTCCGGCGGACCCGTCCCCGCTGCGCCTTCATCGTGGAGACCGAGCTCTGGCCCCACCTCTTCCGGGGCTGCCATAAGCACGGCATTCCCCTGTACATCATCAACGGCCGCCTTTCCGAAAAGACCCTCCGAGCCCCCGCCTGGCTGCGCGCCGCCTTCCGCTCCGCGTTGTCCGCGGTGGACGCCTGCCTGGCCCGCTCCGCGGAGGATGCGGGCCGTTTCGAGGAGCTGGGCCTGCCCGGGGAGCGAATCCGGGTATTGGGCAACCTGAAGTTCGCCCGGACGGGGGCCATCGCCGAGGAGGCGCCTGCGGAGCCGCCCCTCCCGTACCCCTACGCCCTCGCCGGCTCCACCCACACCGGGGAAGAGGCCCGGCTCGGCGCCCTGTGGAAGCAGCAGGAGCGCAACGGCCGCCTGCTCGTCATCGCCCCCCGCCACCCCCAGCGCCGGAACACCATTCTGAGGGAGCTGCGCAAATTGGACCTCAACGTTGCCGTGCGCAGCTGGGGGGAGGCCGTCACCGCGGACACGGAGGTCTACCTGGCGGACACGCTGGGCGAGCTGACCTGGTTCATGGCCCACGCGGAGGTGGTGTTTTTGGGCGGGTCGCTGGTGCCCATCGGCGGGCACAACCTGCTCGAGCCGGCTGCCCTGGGCCGGTCGGTGGTGGTGGGACCCCACATGGAGAAGTTCCAATCGGAATGCGACGAGCTGTGCGCCGCCGGCGGGGCGGTCCAGGTGGGGGGCAGCGAAGAGCTAGAGGCCCTCCTGCCCCGCCTCCTTGCGGACCGCGAGCGGCGACGGGCCATCGGTGAGGCAGGCCGGTGCTTCGTCGGGGGCCAGGAGGGCGTGCTGGAGCGGTACCTGGAGACCCTGGGGGAACTGCTCCCCGAGCGCCTGGGACCGCGGACCGTCTCCCCCGGCAAGGCGGCAGAGGTTCCGCCCGGCGGGGAGTCCGGTCCGGCCCGGCCCGAGCCCGCCCACTGAGGGGGCATCGCCGCTAGGCGCTCCGGTCAGGCCTTGGCCGACCTGTACTCGTAATTGTAGTAATAGCCGTGCCCGTAGCGGCCGTAGGCCCGCGAGCTGGGGCTCGCGGCCAGGTCGTTGAAGATCATGCCGGTTACCCGC
>NZ_JBKGZG010000054.1:0-12887 GCF_046545655.1 Thiohalorhabdus sp.
TGGTGCCCCGCGTCCTCCCCGAGGGCGGTCCCGGCCGAGGTGGTGGCACTGGCACTAAACTGACAAAGCCGGCGGGGCAGGAGGGAACAGCCGGCTTCTAGAGGCTTGGTTTTACTGGCGCCCCGGACAGGATGCGAACCTGTGACCTACGGCTTAGGAAGGGGGGGCAGATCCGGACAAAAACCTTAAATTTCAACAAGTTGCGAACGGTCCAGCCCTGCCTTTGTTCTCATTTTGTTTCTACAGCAACCAGGAGGTTCCCCGGGTGCTGGAACAAAACTGCCACATTTTTTGAACTTGAAAAGCCCCGGCCGACCGGCCGGGGCTTTCCTTTTAATGGATCTCGTTTCCTCGCACAAGCTTAGGAGGATCAGGCGGCTTTCCGGGATTCCGTGACGCCCTTAGCCTAGGGCCAAGTTAGAAAGGTCGCGGGCCGAACGATTCGGATGTCATGGTAGGGGTCTAGTTCTAATAGGTCCTGGTCACCGGTAATGATGGCCGCAGCCTCGCCACAAACCGCGACGTCCAAGAACTTGTCGTCCTTGGGATCCCGGCAGGCATTGGTTTTTCGAGTGATCGGTACGACGCGTGCCACACCACCCAGGAGTTCCAGGAAGCGGCGCCGATCATCGGCCGTTACATAGGGACCAAACTTGGGGCGGCCCAGGACCTCAACCAATTCCCCCAGTGTCTCCTCGGAAACCAGAAGCACTCCCCGCTCCAGGGCATGGTCTACGGCCTGAGCCGCCACTCCGTCGGGTACCAATAACCGGCTAACCAGGGTGTTCGTATCCAGAACCCAGAGGGATTGCTCAATCATCCTTGAGCAATTCGTCCAGCTTGTCCTCCGTCAGGCCGGCTTCTTTCGCCGCCGCCCCGACCCGATCGCAAAATTGCTGAAACTCGGCCACATTGAGCCGGGTCAGGCGCTCATATTCCTGAACCGACAGCACCACCGCAACGTCACGCTTCTGGCGCTGGATAACCACCGGCTCCTGGGTCGCGGTCTCGAGAACGCTGGCCAGCCCTTGTTTGGCCTCGGTAGCACTCACCGTGCGCATTTTGGTCTCCAGAAAAGATCCATTTTGGACAAATTGTACAACTTTTCCGATTAAAGCCAATCCCCCTCTAGGCCTTAAGCACCTTCGCGGAGGAATAAGGAGAAGCCATCAGGCCGGCCCGACCCTCCCTTTGGCTGATCCCCGGATTATCCCCGTTGGGTCGGCCTGCCTGCGGTAGTAGCTCCCCGAGAAGCTGGTCCACGCTCTCCTGGTATAGCAGCCGATCCCCGTGGTGGACTTCCACGATCCAGCCTTCCCAGTGCTCGGGGCCTTCGGCTCGCGTGTCCTGGTCGAGCTGTTCATGGGCCACCACCACCGCCTCCCGCGCCGCCCGGAGGGCCTCATCATTGAGCCGGGACTCGGGGGCGGCCTCGTGGTCGCCCGGCATTACCTCGCCATTCGGCCCGCTCAGGGTGACGGTGAGGCGGATGGGCTCCTCCTCCCGGGCCGCCGAGCCCTCCAGGGTCGCCAGATTCTCCCGCGCCTCCTGGTAGTCCGCCACCGCCTCCTCGGTCTCGGGATCGTACCCGTACCGCTCACACCAGCGGACGAAGTGCCGAAGCTCCGTGCCGATTTCTCCGACAATCGCCTCGTCATTTTCGGGGAGTTCATCGGCGGCGGGAGTCTGGCGGGCGATGCCAAAGGGCAGGCCCGAGCCCTCGGGCCGGACGTGGTAGCCGGTCCACCCCTGGCGGGAGACGTGGGCTCCGTACTCCAGGCCGGGGACAGCGCGGCCCTCGGGAATGCGTGTGGTGAGGATGGGGGTAGCCATTTCGGCCTCCTGATTTTGCGGAGGCCGGTGTGACTAAAGTGTGACTCTTGGGCGGGGCCGGATTTTAGGGTATGCCGTAACCCCTTGAATTATCTGGCGCCCCGGACAGGATTCGAACCTGTGACCTACGGCTTAGGAGGCCGTTGCTCTATCCTGCTGAGCTACCGGGGCTTGTCGCCAGGATTCTAGCATCGGACATCCGGGAGACCCATCCCCGGGGCGAGAGCGGCCCCGGGCTGCCCGGGGCCTCAGATGCGCCCGGGGACCACCCCCGAAGGAACCTGGGGCAGGGTTCCTCCGGTCCCGGCCTAGAACTCCAGGGAATACTGGCGCAGCTCCTCCAGGCTCTTCTCTTCCAGCTGCCTCTCCGTCATGGCCGTCAGCTCGCGCACCTTCTCGAGGGCGGCTTCGTGGATCCGGTCCACCGTCCAGTCGTTGCCGTAGGGCACGTTCACGCGGAAATGGACATTGGGGTGGGTATCCAGCTCCGGGTTCTCGAAGTGGAGCTCCACGTCCACCCAGGCAAGGCGCTTGTCGTCGATCTTCACCACCCCGCCGATGGCGGGGATGTCGAAGCTTTCCAGCTGGAGGCTCATTGCGCATTCCTCCCCGTTGGTTCGGGGTCCCCCTTCCAGATTGCCCCCTGGCGCGCCCGCGGAGGCAAGGAGGAACATCCCGGAAGCCTCGCGCAGGGACCGCACCGGCGCCCTGGTCGAGGAAGCAGATCGCCACGGTTGGCAGCGGCGTTACTTAGGCATTTACTGGGGAGAACAACCTTCCACAAGCCGCTGAGCCCAAGGAGGGCGACTCATGGCACGGAGGCGCGAAGCCCGCATGCTCCGCGGTCGACACGACAAGGACACGGGCCTGGCGAAGCGCCACGAGGATCTGGCGCAGGGCGCGGAGCAATGGCCGGAGCTGTTCCAGGACCTCCTCCGCCAGGACCCGGACGAGGACCTGGTAGACCGCCTGGAGAACCACTGGCTGCCCGATATCAGCCAGGGGGAGACGGCCCAAGCCCTCCCCGAGGAGGCCCTGCTCTACCTGAAGGTCTGGACCCTGGAGACGCTGGCGGAGGAAAAGGTCCACGAGGCCATGGAGGCCGACGGCGAGCTCCGCGACCTGAGCCGGAGGATGCGGGCCATCGAGGAGGAGCACGGCCTCGAGCGCGGGGAGCCCTGGCTGCCCGGCGAGGGTCCCGGCAACTGGGAGGAGCTCCGCCGGCAATGGCAGCAGAAGGTGGACGGGATCTTCTTGGAGACCCTGGAGGAGCATGGCGAGCAGGAGCTGGCGCGGATGTTCCGGGAGGATCCCGAGGCCCTGGAACGCCGGACGGAGGAGGGCCGCCGCTACATCTTCGACCAGTAGGTGTGCGGAACCGGCGGCTTGGCCGACAGCGTCCCCCCTGCCCGACCACCTTGTGACCCTTCCCCCGCCTCCAGCCGGGCCGTTAGGGCCTTCCCGCCTTTACCCCGACACGCCGCCCCCTTTAGGTGAAAGGAAAAGATTCCCCCCAACGAAACAGGACCGGCGCCCTTGTCCACCGACCAAGCAGCCGACCCCGCCTATTGGCCCTTTGTCCTGTACGCCCTTTCGGCCATCGTCCTGGTGGCCGCCGCCATAGCCCTTGGCCATTTCCTGGGCCCCAAGCGCACCGGACGGGGCCGCACAGCCCCCTTCGAGTCCGGGATCGTGCCCGTGGGGTTCGCCCGCTTCCGGACCTCCGTGCAGTTCTACGTGGTGGCCATGTTCTTCGTCATCTTCGACATGGAAACCGTGTTCATCTTCGCCTGGGCGGTGGCGGCCCGCGAGGCGGGCTGGACGGGCTACGTGGCGCTGGTGTTCTTCGTGGTGGTGCTGGCGGTGGCGCTGGCCTACGAATGGGCCATCGGGGCCCTGGACTGGGCCCCGCAGGGCCGGGGCCGGACCACCCGGGCGGAGCGCCCGGACAGGAGCCAATGATGCGCTGGTGGATGACCAAGGCCGAGGATTCTGCGCAGGGCACCAGCGAAACGCCGGGCTACGGCTCGGTGGAGGAGGCCATGGAGCGCAACATGCTCCTGTCGCGGCTGGACGAGCTGGTGGCCTGGTGCCGCAAGAACTCCCTGTGGCCCTTCAACTTCGGCCTGTCCTGCTGCTACGTGGAGATGGCCACCGCCTTCACCAGCCCCCACGACATCTCCCGCTTCGGCTCGGAGGTCTTCCGCGCCAGCCCCCGGCAGGCGGATCTGATCATCATCTCCGGCACCGTGTTCAGGAAGATGGCGCCGGTGATCCGCCGGCTGTACGGCGAGATGATGGAGCCGCGCTGGGTCATCTCCATGGGCTCCTGCGCCAACTCCGGGGGCATGTACGACATCTACAGCGTGGTCCAGGGCGTGGACAAGTTCCTCCCCGTGGACGTCTACGTACCGGGCTGCCCGCCCCGGCCCGAGGCGGTGCTCGAGGGCCTGGTGCTGCTCCAGCAGGCCATCGGCAGCGAGAGCCGGCCCCTGGAGCGCACCGTGGGCGAGATCCCGCCGGATCCGGCGCACCGGCTCAGCCAGCGCGCCCGCAAGCAGGCCGAGCGCATGCAGGCCACCACCTACCGCAAGCCGGACCAGGTCTAGATGTCCCGTTCCCAGGCCTTACACAAGAAATACCCGGACAAGCACCTGGGCTTGGGCGCCCTTGTGGGAGCGGTCAGTGACCGCGACAGGAAAGCCCTTTGTGGCCGGTCGCGGCTGGTAGCCGCTCCCACATGTCCTCCTACCCACGGGGACGGATCACCAGTTGGACCACGCCTTTCTGGAAGGACCCGCTAGCCATGGGTGCCCTGGCGACGGTCCGCGAGGAGCTGGACAGGGCCTACGGCGCGGAGGCCTTCACCGCCCAGCCCACCGCCGACGGCATCCCCACCCTGTGGCTGGGCCGCGACCTGCTGCTCCCCGCGCTGCGCTTCCTGAAGCGGGAGGTGGCCGGGCCCTTCGCCATGCTTTACGACCTGACGGCGGTGGACGAGCGCGAGCGCCACCACCGCGAGGGGCTGCCGGCCGCCGACTTCACGGTGGTCTACCACCTCCTGTCTCTGGACCGCAACGCCGACGTCCGCCTCAAGGTGGCCCTGGCCGAGCCGGATCTCACCGTACCCACCGCCACCGGAATCTGGCCCGCGGCCAACTGGTACGAGCGGGAGGTGTGGGACCTGTTCGGCATCCGCTTCGACGGCCACCCCCACCTGAGCCGGATCCTCCTGCCGCCCACCTGGCAGGGCCACCCCCTGCGCAAGGACCACCCGGCCCGCGCCACGGAGATCGGCCACTACCAGCTGGACGACGAGGGCGAGGACTACGAGCAGGAGGCCATGCGCTTCCGCCCCGAGGACTGGGGCATGCAGCGGCATCACGACCACACCGACTTCATGTTCCTCAACCTCGGCCCCAACCACCCCAGCGCCCACGGCGTGTTCCGGGTGGTGCTGCAGCTCGACGGCGAAGAGATCGTGGAGTCGGTACCGGATATCGGCTTCCACCACCGCGCCGCCGAGAAGATGGGGGAACGCCAGAGCTGGCACACCTACATCCCCTACACGGACCGGGTGGACTACCTGGGCGGGGTGATGAACAACCTGCCCTACGTCATGGCCCTGGAGCAGCTGGCCGGCATCGAGGTGCCCGATCGGGTCAAGGTGGTGCGAGTCATGCTCTGCGAGCTGTTCCGCATCTCCAGCCACTTGCTGTTCTACGGCACCTACGCCCAAGACATCGGCGAGATGTCGCCGATCTTCTACATGTTCTCCGACCGCCAGAAGATCTACGACATCATCGAGGCGGTGTGCGGCTTCCGCATGCACCCGGCCTGGTTCCGCATCGGCGGCCTGGCCGGCGACCTGCCCCGGGGCTGGGACGGGCTGGTCCGGGACTTCCTGGATTACATGCCCGCCCGCCTCGACGAGTACGACAAGCTGGTGCTCGGCAACCGCACCGTCCGCCGGCGCACGGTGGGCATCGGCAACCTGTCCGGCGAGGAAGCCGTCGACTGGGGGGTAACCGGCCCCAACCTGCGCGCCAGCGGCGTAGAGTGGGACTTCCGCAAGGAGCGGCCCTACTCCGGTTACGACCAGTTCGAATTCGATATCCCCACAGCGGAGGGCGGCGACAGTTTCGACCGCTGCATGGTGCGGGTGGAGGAGATGCGCCAGAGCCTGCGCATCATCCGCCAGTGCCTCGACAACATGCCTCCCGGCCCCCACAAGGCCCACCATCCGCTCACTACCCCCCCGCCCAAGGACCGCGCCCTGCACGACATCGAGAGCCTCATCTCCCATTTCCTGGGGGTGAGCTGGGGTCCGGTGATGCCCGCGGGCGAGGTGGAGATCCCTATCGAGGGCACCAAGGGCGCCTACAGCTACTACCTCACCAGCGACGGCGGCACGGCCAGCTACCGCACCCGCATCCGCACCGGCTCCTTCCCGCACCTGCAGGTGCTGCCGGAGATGAGCCGGCACCACTTGGTGGCGGACCTGATCGCCATCCTGGGCTCCATCGACTTCGTCATGGCGGACGTGGACCGATGAGACAGAGAAGCCGGAAACAGCCCCCCGTAGGAGCCCACTTCAGTGGGCGACCGGCGCACCGCGCACCTTGTGCTAACTCCTGGGAGATCATTCGGGCAAACCGAATCCGGGAGGGCAGGCTGGCCCGTTCCCGGCAACCGGGGGAATCGCCCACTGAAGTGGGCTCCTACGGGGGGCTCTCACGCAGCGGGGCCGCCCCATGCTGAGCGTAGCGGAGCGCCTAGCCATCCTCGCCGAGCGCGACCGCTGGGCGGATCCCCGGGCGGCGGGCGTGGAGGCCCTGAAGGCGGTGCAGGAGCACCAGGGCTGGGTGAGCGACGAGGCCCTGGCGGAGGCCGCCGGGGTGCTCGGCATGCCGGTGGCGGAGCTGGACGGCGTGGCCACCTTCTACAACCTCATCTTCCGCAAGCCGGTGGGCCGCCACGTGATCCTGGTCTGCGACAGCGTGAGCTGCTGGGTGCTGGGGCAGGAATCCCTCTACGCGGCCCTGCAGGAGCGCCTCGGCATCGCCCCCGGCCAGACCACCGCCGACGGCCGCTTCACCCTGCTGCCCGTCTGCTGCCTGGGTCAGTGCGAGCGGGCCCCGGCGGTGCTCATCGACGGCGAGCCGGTGGGCGATGTCACCACGGAAGGGCTGGACACCTTGCTGGAGCAATACCCATGACCGGCGCCCCGCCCGCCCTTGGAGGAGCGGCTATCAGCCGCGATCGGGCAAACGAGGCACATCCGTCGCGACCACTGGCCGCTCCTACAGGTGCCCCTCGGCGGATACCGGGCACGACGGGGTGTAGGAACGGCGTCCCCGCCGCAACCGTGGAAGCCCTTGTGGGAGCGGTCCATGACCGCGACTTGCCGCGCGGGGCCACCCGCCGGTCGCGGTCACGGACCGCTCCCACGGGAGGCCCCGGTGGGACCTGCGGCCACTATTCGGGGGGTCGGTAATGGAAACCCCGCTCACCGCCAACATCGACCCGGAGCGCGGCCCGCTGGACCGGGCCGGTTACGAGGCCGCGGGCGGCTACGGCGCCCTGCGCAAGGTGGTGGCGGACATGGCGCCCGGAGAGGTGACCCAGCTGGTGAAGGACTCCGGACTGCGCGGCCGGGGCGGCGCCGGCTTTTCCACGGGCATGAAGTGGGGCTTCATCCCCCTGGACGACGAGCGGCCCACCTGCATCGTCGCCAACGCCGACGAGATGGAGCCGGGCACCTTCAAGGACCGCATCCTCCTGGAGGGCGACCCCCACCAGATGGTGGAGGCCATGGCGGTGAGCGGCTACGCCATCCAGGCCCGCTACGCCTTCATCTTCCTGCGCGAGGAGTACCGCCCCGCCGCCCGCGCCCTGGAGCGGGCCATCGGCGAGGCCTACGCGGCGGGCTACCTGGGGACCGACATCCTGGGCTCCGGCTACCACCTGGACCTGCAGCTCCACACCAGCGCCGGGCGCTACATCTGCGGCGAGGAGACCGCCCTGCTCTCCGCCCTGGAGGGGCGGCGCCCCCTGCCGCGCGCCAAGCCGCCCTTTCCGCAGCAGAGCGGCCTGTGGGGCCGGCCCACGGTGGTCAATAACGTCGAGACGCTGTGCAACGTGCCGCACATCGTCAACCACGGCGCGGAGTGGTTCCAGGGCCTGTCCCGCACCGGGGACGCCGGCACCAAGCTCTACGGCGCCAGCGGCAAGGTGAACCGGCCCGGCGCCTGGGAGCTGCCCATGGGCACCACCGCCCGTGAGCTGATCGAGGAACACGCCGGCGGCATGCGCGCGGGCCTCCGGCTGCGCGGGATGCTGCCGGGCGGGGCCTCTACGCCCTTTCTCACCGACGCGCACCTCGACCTGCCCCTGGACTTCGGCCACGTGGGCGAGGCGGGCAGCCGGCTGGGCACGGGGGCCATCATTGCCCTGGACGATGGCACCTGTCCCGTGGGCATGCTGGCCAACCTGGAGCGGTTTTTCGCCCGGGAATCCTGCGGCTGGTGCACCCCTTGCCGGGACGGCCTGCCCTGGACCGAGCGCATCCTGCGCGCCATCGACCGCGGCGAGGGGCGGGAAGGCGACCTGGATAACCTGGCGCTGCACTGCCGCTACCTGGGGCCGGGGCGCACCTTCTGCGCCCACGCCCCCGGGGCGGTGGGGCCCCTGGAGAGCGGCCTCAAGCATTTCCGGGAAGACTTCGAGCGCCACATCCGCGAGCAGCGGTGCCCCTGGGAGTAAGCCATGGCCAGCATCATCGTCGATGGCCGGACCTACCCGGCGCGCCCGGAGCACAACCTGCTCCACACCTGCCTCTCCCTGGGGCTGGACCTGCCCTACTTCTGCTGGCACCCGGCCATGGGCTCGGTGGGCGCCTGCCGCCAGTGCGCCGTCAAGCAGTTCGCCAACGAGAACGACGACACCGGCCGAATCGTCATGGCCTGCATGACCTCGGCCGCCGACGGCACGCGCATCGCCCTGGAGGACCCGGAGGCGCGCGACTTCCGCGCCAGCGTCATCGAGTGGCTGATGATCAACCACCCGCATGACTGCCCCACCTGCGAGGAGGGCGGCGAGTGCCACCTCCAGGACATGACCCAGATGACCGGGCACACCTACCGGCGCTACCGCTTCGCCAAGCACACCTTCCGCAACCAGGACCTGGGGCCGTTCATCAACCACGAGATGAACCGCTGCATCACCTGCTACCGCTGCGTGCGCTTCTACCGCGACTACGCCGGCGGCGCCGATCTGGACGCCTTCGGCGCCCACGACCACGTCTACTTCGGCCGCCAGGCCGACGGCACCCTGGAGAGCGAGTTCAGCGGCAACCTGGCGGAGGTCTGCCCCACAGGGGTTTTCACCGACCGCACCCTCTCCGAGCGCTATGTGCGCAAGTGGGACCTGCGCACCGCGCCCTCCGTCTGCGTGCACTGCGGCCTGGGCTGCAACACCTCCCCGGGCGAGCGCTACGACCGCCTGCGCCGCATCCAGAACCGCTACCACGAGGCGATCAACGGCTACTTCCTGTGCGACCGGGGCCGCTTCGGCTACCAGTTCGTCAACAGCCCCCACCGCATCCTGGAGCCGGTCCGTCACTACCGCCCGCGCGCCGCCGAGTCGCATGCGGATACGGAGGAGGCCCTGGAGCTGCTCTACGAGGCCGCCGCCCGGCCCCATCGCACCATGGGCATCGGCTCGCCGCGCGCCTCGCTGGAGGTGAACTTCGCCCTGCGCCGGATGGTAGGGGCGGAAAACTTCTCCCCGGGCCTCGGCGCCGCCGAGGAGGAACTGCTGCACGAGACGGTGGCGATCCTCCGCCATACCCCCGCCCGCATTGCCAGCCTGGCGGAGGCCGAGGAGGCGGACGCGGTGCTGGTGCTGGGCGACAACGTCCCGGACACCGCCCCGCGCCTGGCCTTGGCCCTGCGCCAGGCCACCCGCCACCGGGCCCTGGCCCGGGCGGACCGGCTCGGCATCCCGCGCTGGCAGGACCCCGCCGTGCGCCAGGCCACCCCGGACGAGTACAGCCCGCTCACCCTGGCCACGCCCGGGGCCACGCGCCTCGACGACTGCGCCACCCGCGCCCTGCACCTGGCGCCCGACGACATCGCCCGCTTCGGCCGGGCGGTGGCCCACGAACTGGATGGCGAAGCTCCCGCCGTGGCGGACCTGGATGCGGAGCTGGCCGCAACCGCCCGCGAGACGGCGGCCTGGCTGCGCGACGCCGAGTGGCCCCTGGTGGTTTCCGGCTACGGGGCGGGCAGCACGGCGGTGCTGCGGGCGGCGGCCAACGCGGCCCGCGCCCTGCACCGGGCGGAGCGGCCCGCGCGCCTGCACCTGACAGTTCCGGAATGCAACAGCCTGGGCGCCGCCCTGCTCGGCGGCCGCCCCCTGGAAGAGGCGCTGAACGCCATCCGCGCGGGCGAGGCCGACACCCTGGTGGTGGCGGAGAACGACCTGTACACCCGGGCCGACCACAATACCGTCAGCGAGGCCCTGGACGCCGCGGAGCGGGTGGTGGTCCTGGATCACCTCCACCACAACACGGCCAACGCAGCGGATGCGCTCCTGCCCGCGGCCACCTTCGCCGAGGGCGACGGCACCCTGGTGAACAGCGAGGGCCGCGCCCAGCGCTTCTTCCAGGTCCACACCCCCGCCGCCGAGATCCAGGAGTCCTGGCGCTGGCTGCGCGAGGCCGGGCGCCGGGCGGGGCGGGACGACGAATTCGACTGGGACAACCTGGATGCGGTGACCGAGGCCTGCGCGGCGGCGGTGCCTGCACTGGCGGCCATCCCCGAAGCCGCACCGCTGTCCGACTACCGTTTCAGGGGCCGGCGCCTGGCCCGCCAGCCCTTCCGCTACAGCGGCCGCACCGCCATGCGCGCCCACCGGAGCGTCCACGAGCCCACGCCCATCGCCGACCCCGACTCCGCCTTCAGCGACTCCATGGAGGGCCACTACGGCGACCAGCCGGGGGCCCTGCTGCCCTTCACCTGGACCCCGGGATGGAATTCGGTGGCCGCCCTGAACAAGTTCCAGGAAGAAGTGGGCGGGCGCCTGCAGGGCGGGCCGGCCGGGGTGCGACTGCTGGACGGCGGCGATCCGGAAGCCTCCTATTTCCAGGAGGCCCCGGAGGCCTTCGCGCCCCGCCCCGGGCAATGGCTGGTGGTGCCCGCGCACCACGTCTTCGGCAGCGAGGAGCTGAGCGCCGAGGGCGAGGCCGTGGCCGAGCGCATGCCGGAGCCCTATCTGGCCGTGCACCCGGAAGACGCCGCGCGGGCCGGCCTGGACCTGTCCGGCGAGGCCTGGACGGTCCTGGAGGTGGACGGGCAGTCCTACTCCCTGCCGCTGCGGTCGGATTCGGCGCTCGCCCGCGGCCTGGCGGGCCTGCCGGTGGGCCTGCCCGGCATGGCCCCCGCGCGCCTGCCCGCCTGGGGCGTGCTGCGGGAGGCGGGGCGATGATCGAGGTGCTGGCGGTGACCCTCGCCGTGGCGGCCACGGCCGCCGGGCTGCTGGTGGTGGCCGCCCTGCTGATCTGGGTGGAGCGGCGGCTGCTGGGACTGTGGCAGGACCGCTACGGCCCCAACCGGGTGGGCCCCTTCGGCGTGCTCCAGGCGGTGGCGGACATGGGCAAGATCCTCACCAAGGAGGACTGGGTGCCGCCCTTCGCCGACCGCCCGGTGTTCATCCTGGCGCCGGCCATCATCGCCGTCTCCATGCTCCTGGCCTTCGCCGTGGTCCCCGTAACCCCCGCCCTGGGGATTATCGACCTGAACATCGGCCTGCTCTATTTCCTGGGCATGAGCTCGGTGGCCGTGTACAGCGTGCTGCTCGGCGGCTGGGCCTCCAACAGCAAGTACGCCCTGCTGGGCGGCCTGCGCTCCGCCGCCCAGCTGGTGAGCTACGAGGTGTTCATGGGCCTGGCGGTGATGGGCGTGGTCATCCAGGCAGGCACCTTCGACCTGCGCGGCATCGTCCTGGCCCAGGAGGGGCTGTGGTTCGCCATTCCGCAGATCCTCGGCCTGATCGTGTTCCTGGTGGCCGGGCTGGCCGAGTCCCATCGCCTGCCCATGGACCTGCCGGAGGCGGAGAACGAGCTGGTGGCCGGCTACCACACCGAATACGCCGGCATGAAGTTCGGCATGTTCTTCGTCGGCGAGTACCTGGGCGTGGTCCTCATCGCCGCCATGATCACCACCCTGTTCCTGGGCGGCTGGCATGGCCCGCTGCTGCCGGCCGTTGTCTGGTTCATGCTGAAGACGGCGCTGATCGTGGTGCTGTTCATCCTGATCCGCGCCTCGCTGCCGCGGCCGCGCTACGACCAGCTCATGGCCTACGGCTGGAAGCTCATGCTGCCCGTGGCGCTTTTGAACCTGGTCATCACCGGCGGCTGGGTCCTGGCCCTGCACTGAGCGGAGAGCACCATGCGCACGGAGATCCGCAACCTCTGGCTCATCTTCCTGCACGCCTTCCGGCGCCGGGACACCACGCAGTACCCGGAGGAGAAGCCCTATCTGCCGCCGCGTACCCGCGGGCGCATCATTCTGAGCCGCGACCCCGACGGCGGCGAGCGCTGCGTGGCCTGCAACCTGTGCGCGGTGGCCTGCCCGGTGGACTGCATCGCCCTGGAGAAGACCGAGGACGAGACGGGCCGCTGGTACCCAGCCTGGTTCCGCATCAACTTCTCCCGCTGCATCTACTGCGGCTTCTGCGAGGAGGCGTGCCCCACCTACGCCATCCAGCTCATCCCCGACTTCGAGATGAGCGAGTACCGCCGGGCGGAGATGGTGTACGAGAAGGAAGACCTGCTGATCCAGGGACCGGGCAAGTACCCGGACTACAACTATTACCGGGTCGCCGGCATGGCCGTGGGCGGCAAGGACAAGGGCGAGGCGGAGCACGAGGAGCCGCCCGCCGACCTGCGGGACCTGCTGCCGTGATGGAATTCACCTTCTACCTCTCCGCGCTGATTGCCCTGGCCGCCACCCTGCGGGTGGTGACGGCGGCCAACGCGGTGCACGCCCTGC
>NZ_JBKGZG010000055.1:0-10962 GCF_046545655.1 Thiohalorhabdus sp.
GGATTGAGCACCCGGTGCAAGCGGCGCCGGGGCAGCCCCGGACGCGGCCGGGCCCGGCCCACGCGGGCCACCAGCTGGGGGTGATCCCGGCCGAGGAGCTCCGCGGTGCGCCGCCGGGCCTCGGGATCGGCGGTGAGCGCCGCCTCCGGCCCCAGCGCCACGCCGGCGTGGGCCAGCTCCAGGCCCAGGCGCTGGTAGGCCCGCCCCGTGGCGAGCCAGTAGCCGGGGCCGTCGCCTTCCGTGGAGAGCGCCAGCAGGGCCGGGGCCTTGCGCAGGCGCCGGGCCGCCTTGCGCCCGGGCCCCAGGAGGCCGGGGGCGCGCAGCATGGCCCCCCGCGCCCCCGCCGCCATCCAGCCCGGCAACCGCCGGCGGTTGGTGAGGGCCATGCCGTCCCGTTCCTGTTCCAGGGCGGCGGCGTCCTTGCGCAGCCACCGCCACAGCTCGCGGCGGAAGGCCCGCCGCCGCCAGCGCCGGGTCACCGCCTCCACGGCGATGGCGATGAGCGGCTCACGCTCCGCCTCGGCCACCCAGTCCAGGCGGACCCCCTCCAGGTCCAGGTTTTCCGCCGCCTGGCGCATGGCCTCGTCCGCCGGGCCGTGCAGGGGACCGTGGGCGGTGCGCCGCACCGCCTGGAGCCCGACCCGCGGGTCCGGCTCGGGCAACGGCCCCGGCTCGGGCAGGTGGATGCGGGCCACGGTGGCCCCCTCTTCCCCCTCGGGGAATTCCTCCACCTCGGGGGCGAAGCCCAGGTCGGCGGCGGCGATCAGGAAGTTCTCCAGGGCCGCGCCCAGGGCCAGGAAGAGGAGCCGCCCCTCGGGATCCGCCTCGCGGAGGCGGCGCTGCTCGTCCCGCTGCAGGTCCACCACCGTCGGGTCCTTGCTGCGGAACCGCCACGGCTGGGTGTTGTAGGGCGAGGGCGCCATGGCGGCCCGCCCCACCAGGTAGTCCAGGCGCCGCTTGGGGTCCGCATCGTGCAGGAGCTGGCGCGGATCGGGAGGCAGGTCGCCCGGCTCCGCCACCTCAGGCCTCCGCCTCGCGGTCGGCCACCCGGCTGGCGAACAGCTCCCGCAGGTAGGCCAGATCCACGGCGCCGTGCTCCGGGAGCGGGGCGCCACCAGCCAGCAGCCGGGCCGCCTCGCTGTCGGGCTCGCCGAGCCGGTCGAAGACCGCCAGGGCCCCGGGGAACTCCCGGTCGCGGGTGTACTCGCTGGTGGTGACGACCACGGGAAGGTCCGCGGCCACCGCCGCCTCCACGCCCGGGGGCGAGTCCTCCACGGCGAGGCATTGCTCCGCCGGCAGCCCCAGCTCCTCCACGGCCTTGTGGTAGGCGTCCGGGGACGGCTTCTTCTCCGCCACCTCGTCGCCGGCCACGATCACCTCGAACCAGTCCGCGGCCTCCGGGGCCAGGGTGTGGGCCAGAAGCTCCATGAGCGGGGCGCGGGTGGTGGTAGTGGCGATGGCCAGGCGTACCCCCGCCTCGCGGGCCTCGCCCAGCAGGCGCAGGATGCCGCTGCGCGGCGGCACCAGGCCGGCGCGGATGCGCTCGGTGTAGATCTCCGCCTTGCGCTCGTGGAGTCCCTTGACCCACTCCCAGTCGGGCTCGGGCTCGCCCTTGTACCGGGTCCAGTAGTGGCGGATGCGCTCCTTGCCGCCGGGCACCGCCAGCAGCTCGCCGTACAGCTCGGGGCTCCAGTGGTCGTCCAGGCCGGCCTCCTCGAAGGCCTGGTTGAAGCCCACCCGGTGGGCGTCGCGCTCGGTCTCCGCCAGCGTGCCGTCCACGTCGAAAATCAGCGCCTTCAGATCGCCCATGCAACGCTCCTGTCTATGCACCACCCCCGCCGAGGGAGGATTGGATCACCCAGAAAACGTAGCCCACGTAGGCCACCACCAGCACGCCGCCCTCCAGGCGGTTGATGCGGTAGCTGCCGCGCGGGCCGTTGATGAACAGGGGCCCCAGGATCAGGGTCAGGCCGATGAGCACCGGCAGGTCGCGCCACACGGCCTCCGGGCCCGCCGGCATGCCGCCGATCATGGCGGGCACGCCCAGCACCAGGAGGATGTTGAGCAGGCAGGAGCCCACCACGTTGCCCACCACCAGGTCGTCCTCCTTCTTGGCCACGGCGGCGAGGCTCGCGGCCAGCTCGGGCAGGCTGGTGCCGAAGGCCACCAGGGTCAGGCCGATCACCAGATCGGAGATGCCCACCGCCTGGGCCATCTCCGCGGCCCCGAACACCAGGCCGCGGCTACCCAGCACCAGCCCGGCCAGCCCCACCAGCAGCCAGAGCACCGCCTTGCCCATCGGCAGGGCCTCCGGAACGTCCTCGGTGACCTCGGCCAGGAAGGGATCGTCCTCGGTGCGCCGGGCGTCCCGGAAGGTCCAGTAGGCGTAGCCGCCCAGGCCGATGGTGAGCAGGAGGCCCTCCAGGGGCTGCAGCCCCTCGTCCATGATCATGGCGCCGAGGAGGATGGTGACCCCCAGCAGCAGGGGGTACTCCCGGCGCAGCACCTGGGAGTGCACGGTGAGCGGCAGCAGCAGCGCCGAGACCCCCAGCACCAGGCCGATGTTGGCGATGTTGCTGCCCACCACGTTGCCGAAGGCCATGGCGGGGGCGCCGGTGAGCTGGGCGGTGAAGTTCACCAGCAGCTCCGGCGCGCTGGTGCCCAGGGAGACCACCGTCAGGCCGATGACCAGGGTGGACACGCCCAGGCTCCGGGCCAGCCCGGCGGCCCCGTGCACGAAGCGCTCGGCCCCCCAGACCAGGAGCAGGAGGCCCACCAGGGCGATGATCAGGTTCAGGAGCATGGGCATCCGCTTCTCCCCTTCTGTGGCGTCGGTCGGTACGGTCCGGGGGCACGGCCTTTCGGATGCCGGTCCTCGGCCCGGGGCCCCTTCCCTAGTACCATGGCGGACCGTCGGCGGGGGAGGATCCCCGCCCCCCGGTTCACCGCAGGAGCCCACCGCCCATGGCCGCATCCGGCTCGCGCAACCTCTGGCTCATTCCCGCCGCCCTGCTGGTGGCGGCGATCCTCCTGCTGATGCTCCTCCAGTACCTGGTGGGCGGGCCGGACCTGCCCGATCCGGGCGGACCGGAGCCGGAGGAGGCCGCCCTGGAGGCCGTGCGCTCCGCCCCGGCGGACCCCTTCCGCTACGGGGGGCGCACCGTCGGCGAGGTCCTCCGCCAGGTGGAACCGCGCACCGGCTGGACCGACTCCGGCTGGTCGGTGCGCGCCGGGGCCGAAGGGCGCTACCGCGTGGAGCGCGTCTACAACCGCGCGGAGGGCGGGGAGCGGGTCTACGCCTTCACCGTGGCCGCGGACCTGGACCAGGTCTGGCCCGCCAACGGCCACGCCCGTGCCCTCATGCACCGCGGACCGCGCTCCGGCTCCTGAGCCCTCCCCCCTTGCCCGACGGCAGAAGGGGGAGAATACCAGGACCGACCCCCCTTTGCCGTCCCCCGGCTTGGGGCCTTCTCCCGGATTCGGTTATCCTATTCCGCCTTGGCACACGCCTCGGGACCGCCCGGTCCCGGACCGTCGCAATCCCCGCCCAGCCACGGAGACCCCTTTGAACGCGCGACTTGTGCAGCTCCTCGAGGCCGCCCTCAAGACCATCCAGGAACAGGGGCTGGTCCCGCCGGACGCGGCGCCGGAGATCCAGGTGGAGCGGCCCCGGGAGGAGGGGCACGGCGACTTCGCCACCAACCTGGCCATGCGCCTGGCCAAGCCCGCCGGCAAGCCGCCCCGGGAGGTGGCCGAGGCCCTGGTGGCGGCCCTGCCCGAGACCGACGAGCTGGAGCGGGTGGAGGTGGCCGGGCCCGGCTTCATCAACTTCCACCTCGCCGAGTGGGTGCTCCAGGCGGTGGTGCCGGAGATCCTGCGGGCGGGCGCCGGCTACGGGCGCGGCGCCGTGGGCAATGGCGAGCGCGTGCAGGTGGAGTTCGTCTCCGCCAACCCCACCGGGCCCCTGCACGTGGGCCACGGCCGCGGGGCCGCCTACGGCGACGCCCTGGCGCGGGTGCTGGAGGCGGCGGGCTACAACGTGGAGCGCGAGTACTACGTCAACGACGCCGGCCGGCAGATGAACATCCTCGCCGCCAGCGTCATGAGCCGCTACCGCGACCTGGTCCAGGGGGCGGAGGGGACCTTTCCGGAGAAGGGCTACCAGGGCCCCTACATCCGGGACATCGCCCGCGAGGTGCGGGAGGAATTCGGGGACGCCCTGGACTGCGGCTTCGCCTACCCCGAGGACGCGGACGACCCGGAACAGGCCATGGACCGCTACATCCGGGAGATCCGGGAGCGCATCGGCGACGAGGCCTTCCAGGCGGTCTCCCGGCGCGCCCTGGAGCACATCCTCGCCGAGATCCGCGCCGATCTGGACGCCTTCGGCGTGGCCTTCGACAGCTGGGCCCACGAGCGGGACGTCGTGGAGCAGGGGGCCGTGGCCAAGGCCCTGGAGCGCCTGCGGGAGAAGGGCCACCTGTACGAGGCCGACGGCGCCACCTGGTTCCGCAGCTCTGAGCTCGGCGACGAGAAGGACCGCGTGGTGATCCGCGCCGACGGCGTGGCCACCTACTTCGCCAACGACATCGGCTACCACTGGGCCAAGTACCGCCGCGGCTACGACCACCTCATCGACATCTGGGGCGCCGACCACCACGGCTACGTGCCGCGGGTGAAGGCGGCCATGCAGGCCCTGGGCCAGGACCCCGAGGGCCTGGAGATCCAGCTGGTGCAGTTCGCCAACCTCTACCGCGGCGCGGAGAAGGTGCCCATGTCCACCCGCTCCGGGCAGTACGTGACCCTGCGCGAGCTGGTGGACGAGGTGGGGCGCGACGCCGCGCGCTTCTTCTACGTGCTGCGCCGCTCCGACCAGCACATGGACTTCGACCTGGAGCTGGCCAAGCGCCACACCGAGGACAACCCGGTCTACTACATCCACTACGCCCACGTGCGCATCCAGAGCATCCGTGCCAAGCTGGAAGAAGCCGGCGAGACCCTGCCCACGGCCGCCGAGCTGGCGGAGGCGGACGTGTCCCGGCTGGTGGAGGAGAAGGAGGGCCGGCTGCTGCGGCGTCTGCAGCGCTACCCGGAGATGGTGGAGGCGGCCGCCCTGAGCCGGGAGCCGCACCGGGTGGCCCGCTACCTCCAGGAGGTGGCGGCGGAGCTGCACACCTTCTACAACTCCCACCGGGTGCTCGTGGACGACCCCGGGCTGCGCCGGGCCCGCCTCGCCCTGGTGGAGGCGGTCCGCCAGGTCCTGGGCAACGGCCTCCACATGCTCGGTGTGGAAGCCCCCGACAGGATGTGATTGCCCATGGCCCGCTCCTCCGGTCGCCGGACCACGAAGAAACGCGGCAAAGGCCGCGGCAGCCGCTCCCGGCGCGGTCAGTCCCGGATCGGCCTCCTGCAGGCCATCCTCTGGTTCCTCGGCGGCATCGGCCTGGGCCTGCTGATCCTGCTGCCCTTCTACCTCCTCAGCGGGAACGGGGAAAGGGAGACCCGGCCCGCCGAGCCACAACGGGAGGCTCCCACCCCGGACCGGGCGCCGGAGCCCGAGGACGTCCCACCGCCGCAGCCCCAGACCGACCCCGCACCGTCCCCCGAGGAGCGCAGCGACCGGGAGGAAGAAGGCTACCGCTTCTACACCCTGTTGCCGCAGATGGAGGTGGAGGTCCCCGAGCAGTCGACCGGCGACCAGCCGGCGGCCGGCGACACGGAGCCCCCCTCCCAAGACACCCAGCGCCCCGATTCCGGGGACGATTCCGGGGACGATTCCGGGGACGATTCGGGAAGCGACCTAGCAAACCTGCCGCAGTCCGATGAGGGCGGCGACTTCCTGGTGCAGGTGGCCTCCTTCCGCGAGTCCGAAGCGGCCGAATCCCTGAAGGCTCGCCTCGCCCTCCTGGAATTCCAGGCCCGGGTCGTGCCGGCCGATGTGGAAAGCCAGGGCACCTGGTATCGAGTGCGGCTGGGCCCCTACGCCGAGCGCGCCGCCGCCGAGACGGTCCGGCGCCGGCTGGCGTCCCAGGGCATCGACGCCCTGGTGCTGCGGCCCTGACCGAATGAAAAAGGGGGGACGTCCTGTCCCCCCTTGATGGTCTACCCGGCGGACCGGAGGGGTCCGCCCTTCACCGCGCCGGGCTCAGGAATCCCCGCCCAGGGCCTCCCGGATCTCCGACTCGGGGAAGCCCTTGAACAGCCGCCCGTCGAAGTACACCGAAGGCACGGAGTGCACCTGCATGCGGTCGGCGAAGTCCTTGTAGCGCTTCAGCCGCTCTTCCCCCTCGCCGGCCGCCACGCATTCCCGCACCGACTTGGACACCTCCACCTCCTGGTTCTCCAGAATGGAATAGACGTCGTCGGTGCTGTTGGGCTGGGTCCCCTGCAAGGCGTCGAACAGGTCGGACTGGCGCTCCGGAGCAGCACAGGCCAGCACCTCCGCCTTGGGCTTTGCGTGCTGGTGCATGTCCAGGGGGAGCCACAGCAGATAGCCGGACAGTTCGTCGCCGTTCTCCTCTACGAGCTCCTCGATTCGCTCCTTGGCCCGTTGGCAGGCGGGGCAGTCGGGGTCGGTGAACATGGCAAAACGCACCTCGGTGTCTCCGGAACCGAACACCGGCTCCAGGCCATCCACCAGCTCCTCCCAGTCCACTTGGCTGCCTGCCCACTCCTGCTCGGCGGCCTCCGTGAGATTGGCGTTGTCGGGCCCGAAGAGCTGCCCCACCACGGCGAAGTCCTCGCCCACATAGGCGGCCACCGGCTGAGCACCGCGCTGGGGCACCTGCACCTCGTACAGGTACTCCCGGACCCCCTCCAAGGGAGTGTCCCGGGATTCCAGGAGCTCCCGCTCGAATTCCGCGGGCAGGCGCTTGTCCATGGCCGCCTCGGCCTTGGCGTCCGCGTCCTCGGAAGGGTCCAGCGGGTACTGCTTGCCCATGAAGGCGTAGTCGGCTTCCTCACGGATGTAGAGCTCCACGGGGATCCAGCCGCGTTCGGACTGGGCCTCGTAGACCACATGCACCCAGCCGGAAACCTCGGCCTCCTCCATGGTCTTCTGGCGGGTCTCGATCTCGGAAGGCAGCAGGTCATCCATCACCCGCAGGGCCCGCTCTTCCACCTCCAGCTCGTCATAGGCCCCGGCCGGACCGGCCAAAAACGTCAGGCCCGCGGCCAATACCAACCATCCCATCCAGCCCCTCGTGCGCAATGGTCTCTCCCTTTGTCCTTGTGCTCTCTGGCCGGTGCCCCGACCGGCCCCATTTCACACCGCCGCGCGGCAGAGCGTCCAGCTTATCAGAAGGTGTAAAGCGCTTGTCCCCACACGCGCATCCGGACACGGTCGGAAGGATCCGCACCTCTGTCAGAGCCCTGAGTGAACCGCGGTCGGGGGAGCCGGCCGGGAAGCGCCCTGTTTGCCCAACTGCAGCCCTTGCCGTAGCGTAGGGATACCCTTTCGGACCCCCACTGGAACCGACCGAGTCATGAGCGACGATTCGCCCCGTTTCCGCGTCGGCCAGCTCGTCCACCATCGCCGCTTCAACTACCGCGGGGTGATCGTGGGCGTGGACCCCGAATTCCGGGGCACCGAGGCCTGGTACCAGCTCATGGCCACCAGCCGCCCGCCGAAGGACCGGCCCTGGTACCAGGTCCTGGTCCACAACGCCGGCCACCGCACCTACGTGGCGGAGCGCAACCTGGAGCCCGACCCCAGCGGCGAGCAGATCGACCATCCGGAGCTGGGGCGGTTCTTCACGGCGTTTTCCGGCGGCCGCTACGTCCCCCGCGAGGAGGAAGACTGATCCCCGCCGCCCCGGCCATGGAGCTCCCCCCCGAGCTGGCCATCATACTGGTGGTGGTCCTGGGCCTGTCGGCCCAGTGGGTCGCCTGGCGCCTCAACCAGCCGGCCCTGGTGCTCATGATCCTCGCCGGCCTGCTCGCCGGGCCGGTGCTCGGCCTCATCGACCCCGACCGGCTCCTCGGCCCGCTGCTGACGCCCATCGTGGGCTTGGCGGTGGCCGTGATCCTCTTCGAGGACGCCTTCAGCTTCCAGCTCCACGAGGTGCGCCACACCGCCCGGGGCGTGCTGCGGCTCGTCTCCCTGGGCGTGGCGCTCACCTGGGGCCTGGCCGCCGTGGCGGCCCACTTCCTGGCCGGCCTGACCTGGCCGGTGGCGGCCGCCCTGGGCGCCATCCTGGTCACCACCGGCCCCACCGTGGTGGGCCCCCTGCTGCGGCAGGCCCGCCTGCAGATGCGTCCCGCCTCCTTCCTCAAGTGGGAAGGGATCATCAACGACCCCATCGGCGCCCTGCTGGCCATCCTCACCTTCGAGTACCTCCTCCTGTTCGGCGACGACAGCGCGGTCCTGGTGCTGGCCGAGGGCATGGCCCTCGCCGTCGGCACGGCCGCCGTCCTCGGCGGGGGCGGCGGCTACCTGCTCGGGCGCGTGCTCGCCCGCGGCTGGATGCCGGAGTTCCTCAAGGCCCCGGGCATGCTGGGGGCGGTGCTGCTGGTCTACGCGGTGGCCAACCTGTTCCAGGAGGAGGCCGGCCTCCTGGCCACCACCGTGATGGGGGTGGTGATGGCCAACATGGGGCTGGCCAGCACCCTGGAACTGCGGCGCTTCAAGGGGCAGGTGGTGGTTTTCCTGGTCTCGGGGCTGTTCGTGCTCCTAACGGCGAACCTGGACCTGGAGACCCTGCGGCTTCTGGGGGTGGGGGACGCGCTCTTCGTGGCGGCCATGATCCTGGGGGTCCGGCCGGCGGCGGTGCTGCTCGCCACCATCCGCGCCCCCATGACCTGGCGGGAACGCCTGTTCGTGGCCTTCGTCGGCCCGCGGGGCATCGTCACCGCGGCCATGGCGGGGATCGTGGGGCCGGCCCTGGCGGGCGCCGGCTACGAGGACGCCCGCCAGATCCTGCCCCTGGTCTTCACCGTGATCCTGGCCGCGGCTCTCTTCCACGGCTTCACCATCAACTGGCTGGCCCGGCGGCTGGACCTGGTCGCCTCCCGCCGGGACGGCGTGCTCATCGTGGGGGCCACCGGCTGGACCGTGCGGCTGGCAACCCTTCTGCAGGAGCTGGAGGTGCCCGTGCTGCTGGCGGACAGCTCCTGGAGCCGGCTGCGCCCGGCGCGCATGGCCGGAGTTCCCACCCAGTCCGGGGAGCTGCTCTCGGACCTCGGCCAGCAGCGGCTGGACCTTACCGGCATGGGCTACCTGCTGGCGGCCACCGACAACGACGCCTACAACGCCCTGCTGTGCACCCAGCTGTCCCCGGATCTGGGCCGGGGGAATGTCTTCCAGCTGGCCCCGGGACGGGATGCGGCGAGCGATGCGCAGGCCTTCAGCCTGCCCTTCCGGGGCCAGATCGCCTTCAGCGAGGAGACCACCCACGAGCGGATGATGGAGCGCCACTACCTGGGGTGGACCTTCCAGAAGACCCGCCTGACCGAGGAGTTCACCTACGAGGACTTCCTCGAGGGCTGCCCCATCAGCGCGGAGGTCCTACTCCTGGTGCGGGAGGACGGCCGGGTGGTCTTCCATTCCCCCGAGCAGCCCCTGGAGCCGGCCACCGGGGACACCCTCGTCTGCTACCGTCCGGCCTCCAGGGACCTCGCGGGGGAGTAGGCCCCCGGGGCTCACAGGAAGATGGAATAGCACGCCCCGGCCTCCCGGACCTCGCCATCCGCCCTCGGGGCACGGTCCAGGAGCTCGCCCAGGGTGTCCACGTCCGCGCCATCCACGCCCGTGAAACGCACTCCCATGCACCCGTCGTCGCAGTGGGCCACCCGCCCGGGCAGGCGCAGGTAGGCGTCGTCGCCCGCGGGCAGGGACAGGTCCACCTCCACGGTGCTGCCCGGCTCCAGCCCCAGGGGCCCGCAGTACAGCCGCGCCCCCTCCAGGCTCATGTCCAGGGTGGAACAGAACGCCACGGGCAGGCCCCGGTGGCGAACCAGGACGTTCAGATGCACGGGACGGCGCTGGAGGCCACGTTTCTCCACGACCGCTTCCTCCTTCCAATTTCCGGGTTGGGTGCATGCGTCTGGAAGGCCCGGAGGCAAACCGCCTCCCCCTTTTTGCTCCCATCCACAATCGAAAACGGGATTCTTGCCCGAAGGGCGGACACAGGATATCGGGTTGATCGGCCGGGAAAATCCGGGTTTTCCCTTACCCCTTCAGCCCCCCCACGACTCCGGCACCCGCCGGATTGCTCCGCGCTTTCGGACAGGCCTAGGCTGATCCGCAAGAGCCCCGCACCGACCCCCGGAGTCCCCATGCCGGACCGCCTGGCCATCGCACGGGACTGGCTGCCCCGCTACACCGGCATGCCTCTGGACCGGTTCGGGGAGCATGTCCTGCTCACCAACTTCTACAGCTACGTAGAGGCGTTCGCGGAGGAGTTCGGCGCCCCGATCCACGGCACGGACCGCCCCATGCAGGCGGCCTCCAACGACCGGGGCCTGACCATCATCAACTTCGGTATCGGGACCGCCAACGCCGCCACCATCATGGATCTGCTCATCGCCCGGCAGCCGCGGGGCGTGCTGTTCCTTGGCAAATGCGGGGGCCTCAAGGAGTCCACCGAGATCGGCCATTTCATCCTGCCCATCGCCGCCATCCGCGGCGAGGGCACCAGCGACGACTACTTCCCGCCCCGGGTGCCGGCCCTGCCCTCCTTCAAGCTGCACAAGCTGGTCTCCGAGAAGATCCTGAACCGCGGCCACGACTACCGCACGGGCGTGGTGTACACCACCAATCGGCGGATGTGGGAGCACGACGACCAGTTCGTCCGCCAGCTGGAAGGGATGACCCCGATTGCCGTGGATATGGAGACCGCCACACTGTTCGTTGTCGGCCACGCCAACGAGATCGCCCGGGGCGCGCTGCTGCTGGTTTCGGACCTGCCGCTCACCCCCGACGGCATCAAGACCGAGGCCTCGGACCGGGCGGTAACCAGCCGG
>NZ_JBKGZG010000056.1:0-10465 GCF_046545655.1 Thiohalorhabdus sp.
CTCCGGGGCCCCGGCGTGGCCGCCGGGGGCGGGCGGCGGGGGCCGCTCCTCCTCGGCCGGCTGGCCGTGGGGCGCCGCGGTGCGGCGCTGGGGGCGGGGGTGGACGCCGCGCAGCAGCTCGTCCACGGAGCGGGCGGTGTCGGGGTGGACGAGCATCTCGTGGCGGCTGGGCAGCTCCACCACGGACTCGAAGGTGGGCGGGCCGCGGCGCTCGGTGACGGTCTTCTGGGTGCCGCGGAAGCGGGCCTCCTCGTCGCCCAGGGTGACCGTCTTCACCCCGCCCACCAGGTCGGCGAGAGTGGGGTTGGCCACCAGGTTCTCCAGGGTGTTTCCGTGGGCGGTGCCGATGAGCTGCACGCCGCGCTCGGCGATGGTGCGGGCGGCGGTGGCCTCCTCGCGGGTGCCGATCTCGTCGATGACGATCACCTCCGGCATGTGGTTCTCCACCGCCTCGATCATCACCGCGTGCTGCTGGTCAGGGTGGGGGACCTGCATCCGCCGGGCCCGGCCGATGCCGGGGTGGGGGACATCGCCGTCGCCGGCGATCTCGTTGGAGGTATCGATGACCACCACCCGCTTGTTGAGGTCGTCGGCGAGGATGCGCGCCACCTCGCGCAGCATGGTGGTCTTGCCCACGCCGGGCCGGCCCAGCAGCAGCACTCCCCGGCCCGACTCCACCAGGTCGCGGATGGGCTCCACGGTGCCGTACACGGCACGCCCGGCCCGCAGGGTCAGGCCGATGATGCGCCCCTGCCGGTTCCGGATGGCGGAGATGCGGTGCAGGGTGCCCTCGATGCCGGCGCGGTTGTCGGCGCTGAACTCGCCCACCGAGGCCACCACCCGGTCGATGTGCTCGCGGGTCACCGCCCCGGTGGTGAGGTCCACGGCGCGGTCGGGGTAGCGGGCCTGGGCGGGCCGGCCCACGTCCAGGACCACCTCCACCAGATCCGAGTGGGGCAGGTCGTCCATGCGCTCCCGGAGGGGCGGGGGCAGGGTGGCGAGGAGGAGCTGCAAGTCGTCGGTATGGACGGGGGGTCGATCGTTCACGGCCATCCTGGAAGCTGCGGGGAAGGGGAGGGTTTCCCTTATAGATCAGCGCGGAGGCCCCGGGTTCCCGGCGGGGCGGCCCCGCCTCGCATCCAAACCCCGCTGGAAAAGCCGCCGGTGGTCAACGAGGTCGCCGTTCTCTTCGGTCCCTCGCCGCCCGGAGCCTCCAGGCGCTGTTGTCCCTGGGAAAGCATACCCCGCTGCGCAGGGCGCCGGCCCCGTGACGGAACGGCCCTGCGGGGTCCGGGCAGCGCGGAGGGGCAAGCAGCAGGCCGGGGCTTCGAGGGGCGGGCAGGGGGGCTGGCGCGGAACGCGTTCCGGCCCCCTGCCCGGAGGAAAAAGCCCGAGTGGAGCGAACGGCTAGGAGCTCATCTCCTGGCGCAGCAGGAGCAGCATGACCACCATCAGGAAGGCCAGCACGGCCCCGGAGAAGACCAGCCAAGAGCCCAGGGGCAGTCCGGCCCACCCCAGCAGCTCGCTGGCGGCCCACAGGAAGCCGCCCAGCACCGCCCACCGGCGGATGTACAGCCCCATGTAGGGCCGCACCAGCGCCCGGTTGCGCTCCCGCCGGCGGTCCGCCCGGTGGCTGGCCCATACCTCCAGCTCCTGGTCCTCGACCCGCTCGCCGTACTCATCCCGCTTGGGGAAGAGCTCCTCGCCGTGGCGGTCCTTCACCGGCTCCAGGCCGGGGTGCGCCGAGGGCAGGAAGTAGGCCCGGATGGTTCGCCACAGCATTGCACCTCCCCCCGGGACCGGGTCCCGGGTGCCACCCTAGCCGGAAGCGTGGGGCGCGTCGACCACCGGCGGGCTGGCGGGCTCCCCTTCGCGCGGCCGGATCTTCCGGGCCGTCTCGGGCAGCCCCTCCTCGTAGTGCAGCGACAGCGCCTCCCGCGCCCGCTCCCAGGCCCGCTCGAACTCGCCCGTGTCGTTGGCGGAGGTGATCTGGCCGGCCAGGGTGCGGGCCTCGAAGCGGTTCAGGCGCGGGTTGGCGCGCCGCAGCACGGCGCTCAGGGTGTGCGGGCTGGGGAAAGCGCCGCCGAAGGGCACCTCCTTGCGGTCTACATAGCACTGGATGGCCCCGCCGACGCAGTAGCCGCGCTCCGTGAGATGGAGACAGCGTGCCGGCATGGGATGCGGATACATGGACCGGATGGCGCGGACGTCGTACATGCTGTGCCTCCTCAGGCAGCGATCTCGTTCAATTCCATGGGACTACGTGCCCGGGAGGGGCACCCGGGACGCAACGCCTCTTTCCCATTTAGACCATGGAACCCGGTTTTTCTCATCCCCTTAGGGGTTTGGAAGCTTCCATGGGGAAAAATCCCTAGCTGCCGCCGGAAGACACGGGGGAGGCGGAAGAATGTATACTGGTCGTCAACTTCCCCTCCGGGAAAGGCCGGCCATGGGGCGCGAGATCAAGGGCGGCCGATTCGGCCAACGGGATTTCGACCGGTTCGCCCAACGCTTGGACGCGGAGACGGACCGGCTCAGGGAGCTGTTCCGGTCGGGCGGCCTTTCCCGGCGCGGCCCCATGGGGGGCTACGAGCTGGAGGCCTGGCTGGTAAACGGGGAGCAGGCCCCGGCCCCGGTCAACGAGGCCTTCCTGGCGCGGGTGGGCCTGGAGGCGGTGAGCCCGGAGCTGGCCCGCTTCAACTTCGAGCTGGGGGCCGAGCCCCGTCCCCTGACCGGGGACGCCCTGGAGCGCATGGAGGCGGAGCTGGCCGCCCACTGGAGCCGCTGCCGCAACACGGCCGCCGGGCTGGAGGCCGCCCCGGTGATGATCGGCATCCTGCCCACGGTGACCGACGCCATGCTCGGTTTGGCCAACATGTCGGGGCAGGAGCGCTACCGGGCCCTCAACGAGCAGATCATGCGCCTGCGCCGGGGACGCCCCTTGAAGCTGGACATCCAGGGGGCCGAGTTCCTGCACACCGAGCACCGCGACGTGATGCTCGAGGCCGCCACCACCTCCTTCCAGCTCCACCTGCAGCTGGACCCCGAGCGGGCCGCCCGCTACTACAATGCGGCCCTGGTGCTGGCGGGCCCGCTGGTGGGGGCCACCGCCAACGCCCCCTTCCTGTTCGGCAAGCGGCTGTGGCGGGAGACGCGCATCCCGCTGTTCGAACAGGCGGTGGCCGCGGGGGGATTCGGCGGCGCCGCCTTCGGGCCGGTGAAGCGAGCCTCCTTCGGCAGCGGCTACGTGCGGCGCTCGCTGCTGGAGCTGTTCGAGGAGAACCGGGCCCACTATCCGATCCTGCTGCCGGTGGACCTGGAGGAGCCCGCCGCGCACCTGGCGCACCTGCGCCTGCACAACGGCACCATCTGGCGATGGGTGCGGCCCTTGCTCGGCTTCGACCCGGACGGCACCCCGCACCTGCGCCTGGAGCACCGGGTGGTGGCCGCCGGGCCGAGCGTGCCCGACACCCTGGCCAATGCGGCCCTGTTCTACGGGCTGATCCGCCACCTGGCGGAGCGGCCCGCGCCGCCGGAGGATGCCCTGGAGTTCGCCACCGCGCGGGAGAACTTCTATTCCGCCGCCAAGCACGGCCTGCGGGCCAACCTGACCTGGCTGGACGGCAAGCGGCGGCCCCTGGGCGAGCTGCTGCGGGAGCGGCTCCTGGCCCGGGCCCGGGAGGGCCTGGAGGAACTGGGCTGCGCTGGGGCGGACATCGACCGCTACCTGGAGATCCTGAGCGAGCGGGTGCGGCGGCGGCGCACCGGGGCCGCCTGGCAGATCGCCTACGCCGAGGCCTATGGGCGGGACTTCCCGGCCCTGGTGGCCGCCTACCGCACCCATCAGGACCGCGGCGCGCCCGTGCACGAGTGGCCCGTCTAGCGGCGAGGCCGCGGGGAGCAACCGAACCGAGGGAGGCAGTGGTGGACACGGAGGCGAGCCAGCGCGCGAGACCGGCATACCCCGGGCTCCGGGAGTACGAGGGGCTGCCCGCGGGGCTGCTGGAGCTCGGGCCCCGCGAGCTGGCGGATGCCCTGGGCGGCCCGGCCCTCATCCATCTGCCGGGACGGCGGGAGCCGGCTCTGTTCGTCTCCGTGCTCCTGCACGGCAACGAGACCACCGGCTGGGAGGCGATGCAGCGGGTCCTGCGGTCCTACCACGGCGGGCCGCTGCCGCGGGCGCTGAGCCTGTTCGTGGGCAACGTGGCGGCCGCCCGCACCGGCCAGCGCCACCTGCCGGGCCAGCCGGACTACAACCGGGTCTGGCGGGGCGGGGGCACCCCCGAGCACGCCCTGGCGGCGAGGGTGCGCGAGCGCATGGCGGCGCGGGGGGTGTTCGCCAGCATCGACATCCACAACAACACGGGCCGCAATCCCCACTACGCCTGCATCAACCGCCTGGACCACCAATTCCTGCACCTGGCCACCCTGTTCAGCCGCACCGTGGTCTACTTCACCCGGCCCGACAGCGTGCAGTCCAACGCCTTCGCCGACCTGGCGCCGGCCACCACGGTGGAGTGCGGCCGACCGGGGCAGCCCGAGGGCGCGGCCCAGGCCGCCGAGCTGGTGGACGCGGCCCTGCACCTGCGGGACATCCCGGCGGACCCCGTGGCGCCGCACGACTACGACCTCTACCATACGGTGGCCACGGTGTACGTGCGCGGGGAATTGGACTTCGGCTTCGAGGGCGGCGACCTGGTGCTCCGCGACGACCTGGACCGGCTCAACTTCCGCGACCTGCCGGCGGGCACCGGCCTGGCCGAGGTGCGCGGGAGCGGCGAGCGGGCCGGGGACTACGTGGTCGCCCACGACGAACGGGGGGCGCGGGTGGAGGAGCGCTATTTCAGCCTGGATCGGGGCGAGCTGCGCACCCGGCTGCCGGTGATGCCCTCCATGCTGAGCCACGATCCCGCCATCATCCGGCAGGACTGCCTGTGCTACCTCATGGAGCGCCTGCCGCCCGTGGAGTGACGGGGCCTTTCCGCCGAACCGGACCAAGGAGGCCAACATGGCGATGGCGACCTTCGGAGCGGGCTGTTTCTGGGGCGTGGAGGCCGCCTTCCGGCGCGTGGAAGGGGTGACCGACGTGACCGTGGGCTACAGCGGGGGCACCACCGAGCACCCCACCTACGAGCAGGTGTGCACGGGCCGCACGGGCCACGCCGAGGTGGTGCAGGTGGAGTACGACCCGCAGCGGGTGCGCTACGAGGACCTGCTGGAGGTGTTCTGGTCCGTCCACGACCCCACCCAGGTGAACCGCCAGGGCCCCGACGTGGGCACCCAGTACCGCAGCGTGATCCTCTGCCACGACGCCGAGCAGGAGGCCGCCGCCCGGGCCTCCCGGGACCGCGCCCAGGGGCGCTTCCGGGCGGAGATCGCCACCGAGATCGTGCCCTTCGAGGCCTTCTATCCCGCCGAGGAGTACCACCAGCGCTACCTGGAGAAGCGGGGGATGGGCTGACAGGGGGGAAGCTCCCTATTTTTCGTCCTACAAGGAGGATCCATGCCCGCAGGCCGACTGTTCCTGCTGCTCGGGGCGCTCAACGGCGCCCTGGCGGTCATGCTCGGCGCCTTCGCCGCCCACGGATTGCGGGACCGCCTCGGTGACCGCCTGTTGGAGGTGTTCCACACCGCCGTGGAGTACCATTTCTACCACGCCCTGGGCCTGGCGCTGATCGGGCTGGTGGTCCTGAGCCTCGGTCCCACCCCCTGGCTGCGGGCCGCCGGCTGGGTGATGCTCGCCGGAATCGTGATCTTCGCCGGCACCCTCTATGGCCTGGCCCTCGGCGGCCCCGGCTGGCTGGGGGCCATCACCCCCGTGGGCGGCACGGCCTTCATCGTCGCTTGGCTGCTCCTCGCCGTGGGGGCCTGGCGCGCGCCCTGACCCCTGCCCGCCCCCTTGCTGGCCGGCAAGGGGCGGGGCTGGTAGAGTCTCGTAACCCCAACTGGCAATTGCGGAAGTCCGGACCGGCAGGGCCGGCAACCGTTCGGCCGGGCTGGAACGGCCCGGAAGCAGGAGGCGTGTGCCCATGGAAAACCTGGTGCTCCGGAACCGGCGGGGCGGGGCCGTTATCGACCTGAACCCGGTGGTGTTCTTCGTCGCCGTGGCCCTGATCGTGGTGTTCGTGGCCGTCACCATCGCCAATGTGGACGTTGCGGAGGAGGTGTTCAGCGCGGTCCAGGCCACCATCGCCACCTACACCGGCTGGTTCTTCGTCCTGGCGGTGAACGTGCTGCTGGTGTTCATGATCGTCCTGCTGTTCACCCGCTTCGGGCGCATCCGCCTGGGGGGAACGGGGGCCCGGCCCGAGTTCAGCTACATCGGCTGGTTCGCCATGCTGTTCTCCGCGGGCATGGGCATCGGCCTGGTGTTCTACGGCGTAGCCGAGCCCATCTTCCATTACATCGACCCGCCCCAGAGCCCTCACGAGGCCGCCCCGCGCACGGTGCTGGCCGCCGAGGACGCCATGGGCATCTCCTACCTCCACTGGGGCCTGCACGCCTGGGCCATCTACGCCTTCGTCGGCCTGTGTCTGGCCTTCTTCGGCTTTAACCGCGGCCTGCCGCTGTCCATCCGCTCGGCCTTCTACCCGGTCCTGGGCGAGCGCATCTACGACTGGCCGGGCCACGTGATCGATATCCTGGCCACCCTCGCCACCCTGTTCGGCGTGGCTACTTCCCTGGGGCTGGGCGTGCAGCAGGTGAACGGGGGCCTGAACTACCTGTTCGGGCTGGAGCAGGGCCTGCCCGTGCAGATCCTGCTGATCGCGGTCATCACCGCCATCGCCACGGTGTCGGTGGTCTCCGGCCTGGACAAGGGCATCCGGCGCATCTCCGAGACCAACATGGTGATCGCCGGGCTGCTGCTGCTGTTCGTTCTGCTGGTGGGGCCGACGTTGTTCCTGCTGAACGGTTTCGTGGAGAATCTGGGCTTCTACCTGCAGAACTTCCCCACCCTGGCCACCTGGACCGAGACCTACACCCACACCCAGTGGCAGAACGACTGGACGGTGTTCTACTGGGGCTGGTGGATCGCCTGGTCGCCCTTCGTGGGCATGTTCATCGCCCGGGTCTCCTACGGACGCACCATCCGCGAGTTCATCGCCGCGGTGCTGTTCGTGCCCACCCTGGTCACCTTCGTGTGGCTGACCATCTTCGGCGACAGCGCCCTGCAGATCGAGATGGTGGGCGAGGGTGGCATCGCCGCCGTGGCCGAGGAGGATGTGGCACGCTCCCTGTTCGCCTTCCTGGACCACCTGCCCCTGGCCGTCATCACCAGCCTGCTGGCCACCGTCGTGGTGATCACCTTCTTCGTCACCTCCTCCGACTCCGGTTCGCTGGTGATCGACATCATTACCGCCGGCGGCAAGGCGGACCCGCCCACCGCCCAGCGGGTGTTCTGGGCCGTGTCCGAGGGCATCGTGGCCGCGGTGCTGCTGATCGGGGGCGGCCTCACCGCGCTGCAGACCGCCTCCATCACCACCGGCTTCCCCTTCGGCATCCTGCTGCTGATCATGTGCTACACCCTGATCAAGGGCCTGCAGTACTACGTCTACCAGGAGCACCTGGACCTGCGGCCCTGGGAGGAGCAGGGCGTGCCCTTCAGCACCGAGCGCGAATACCGCGCCAAGCCCCCGGCCGACTCCTCCGGGGAATAGGTCCGCCATGGTCCGCAAGCTGGAACCGCTGTGCGACAAGATTGGCTACGCCCGCGTGGCAGCCGTGGTCCACGACTTCTACGAGCGGCTGCGGGCCGATCCCGAACTGGGCCCCTATTTCACCGGCATTCCGGATAAGGCCGCCCACGAGGAGAAGGTCATCGGCTACTGGTGGCTGGCCATGGGGGGGCGGATGCAGGAGCCGCCCTTCGTGGACATGATCGGTGCCCACCAGGGGCGGGGGATCACGAATCGGCTGCTGGACCGCTGGCTGGAGCTGTTCGGGGCGACGGTGGACGCGCACCTGGAGCCGGAGCTGGCGGAGCAGTGGCGGCAGATGGCCACGGCGGTGGGGGACAAGCTGCGCGCCAATGTGGTGCGGGGGTAGCAGGCACCCGCCAGCACCTGTGGGAGCTCGCTTTAGCGAGCGATCCATTCCTCGGGGTCAGAGGCCTGCGTAGGGCTCGCTCACTAAAGTGAGCCCCTACTCCTGCGACAGGAGCGCACGGGGCGGTAATTGCCCGGCGAATCCGCCGCTTATTGCTCGGCGCCCATGCCGAGGGCCCGCTCCCGGCGGGCTTCGGCCTCCTCCCGGACCCGCTCCTCGTCCCAGTCTGAATGCTCCGGCCAGCCCCGGCTGTGGCGCGCCGCCAGGTCGGCCAGGGCGTCCAGGTGGTCGGCGCGGTCGTTCAAGGCCGGGATGTAGTGGAACTCCTCGCCGCCCGCCTCCAGGAAGTACTCCCGGTTCTCGTCGTTGATCTCCTGGAGGGTCTCCAGACAGTCGGCGGGGAAGCCGGGGCAGATCACATCCACCCGCTTCACCCTCTCTCCGGGCAGGGTGCGCATGGTGGCGTCGGTGTAGGGCTGCAGCCACTCCGCGCGGCCGAAGCGCGACTGGAAGGTCACCCGCCAGCGCCCCTCCTCGAGCCCCAGCGCCTCCGCCAGCAGCCGGCCGGTGGCCTGGCATTCGCAGTGGTAGGGGTCGCCCTGCAGCAGGTAGCGCTTGGGCACGCCGTGGAAGGACATCACCAGGCGGTCGGGCTCGCCGTGGGTGGCCCAGTGCTCGCGGACGCTGGCGGCCAGGGCCTGGATGTAGCCCGGGTCCTTGGGGTAGTGCTGGACGAAGCGCAGCTCGGGGACCCAGCGCCAGCGTTGCAGCTCGGTGGTGACGGCGTCGAAGGTAGAGGCGGTGGTGGAGCCCGAGTACTGGGGATACAGGGGCAGGACCAGGACGCGCCGGGCCCCGGCGCGGTTCAGCTCCGCCAGCCCCTCCGCCAGGGAAGGCCGGCCGTAGCGCATGCCCAGGGCCACCCGTACCGGGCCCGCGAAACGCTCCTCCAGCCGCGCCTGCAGCCCCTCGCGCTGGCGGCGGGAGACCGCCAGCAGGGGCGAGCCCTCCCCCAGGGTGTCCCAGACCTGACGGTAGGACTCCGCGGAGCGGGCCGGGCGGGTCCGCAGGATGACCCCGTGCAGGATGAGCCACCACAGGGGCCGGGGGACCTCCACCACCCGGGGATCCCACAAAAATTCCCGGAGGTAGCGACGCAGGGACGGCTTGTCCGGGGCATCCGGGGTGCCCAGGTTGGTGAGCAGCACCCCGGTGCATTCCGGGCTGCCGTGGCGGTAGTCCGGTTCCCCCTTGAAGCGCGGCATGGTTCTCCCTCGCTGGGGCGGCGCCCCGTTGGTGGTAAGGCCGGCCCATTGTACCGTTCCGGCGGCGCGCAAGAAGGCCCGGGCCCCGCCCTGGGAGGCGGGGGACCTGCGTGGGCCTAGAAGAACCGCTCCACGGCCAGGGAGTACACGTTGGCCTCGTACTCGTAGTTGGGATCGGCGAAATCGATGTTGGAGTCGTTGCGGGTGTACTGGTATTCCAGGCGGGCCCACAGGCTCCAGGGGAGTCGCCGGGACAGGCCGGCCTCGCCGCGGAGACGGGTGTCTTCACGGGTGACGGGCCCGGAGGGGGTCTGATGGGGGTCGTGGTAGCGACTGAAGCGGTAGGAACCCTCCAGCGTGGCCCGCCAATCCCGGGCGGGCTCCCATTGGGCCTCCAGGGAGCCCTGGTGCCGGGTGGGCGACACGCTGGCGTCGGGCAGGTCGTCGCGGTCGTTGTACTCCAGCTGGTAGCCCGCCGTGAGTGCGTAGCCCCCGCCGGCGTATTGCCATTCGACATCCGCCCGCTGCCGGGTTCCGGACAGGTGCTCGAACCGGTCCGCTCCGTCCACGAGGCCGAGGCGGTAGCGCAGGCGCAGGTCCTGAGCCGGGGTCACGGTGCGGCGGGCGTCCACCTCGCCCGTGAGCACCCGCTCGAAGGGGTCGCCTCCCAGGGTGATCCAGTCGGCGTAGGCGGCCAGGTCCAGGGCCCACGGCCCCGGATTCCGGTCCCATTCCAGGCCCGCCCGGAGGTAGGTCTGATCGAAGGCGTCGCGGTCCGCGTAGTCCAGCACCAGGGCGCTGGCCTTGAGCTGCAGGCCCTCTGAGCGATCCCCGCGCAGTTGGTAGGTGCCCGCCGCCAGGGCTTCCAGGAAGGTGTCGCTCCGGCCGCTGGTGATGGGGCCGTCGTCGGGCTGGAGCGTGACGTTGTCGCTGTAGCCGCCGCCCAGGGAGACGAGACCGGAGAAGGGGGACCGGTCGGTGCGGGCAGCCTCCCGCTCCGGGAGCCGGTCGGCGGCCAGCCTTTGGATCTTGGGGTCCTCGGCCGAACGATGGGCGGCCCGGAAGTGCTCGCGGGCCGTCTCCGGCTCGTTCAGCTTCCGCGCCACCAGCCCCAGGTTGTAATGGGCGAGGGCCGTGGAGCCCGGATCCTCCAG
>NZ_JBKGZG010000057.1:0-10128 GCF_046545655.1 Thiohalorhabdus sp.
GCGATCCGGCCACGGAGGCATACCATGTCGCGGCCCGTGGCTGCTCCTACCGGGGGTGCTGCCGGAACGAGGGGCGGGCGGACCCGCCCCGGTCCCTCCGTCAGGCCTTCTCCACCAGCATCCTTCCGCGCATCTCCATGTGCATGGCGTGGCAGAACCACTGGCAGTAGTACCAGTGCACCCCCGGCTCGTCCGCCACGAAGGTTACCGAGGAGGTTTGCTGCGGCGAAATCTCCATGCAGACGTCGAAGTTGGTCAGGGTGAAGCCGTGGGTGAGGTCCTCGATGTTGTCCACATTGGTCAGCACCACCGTCACCTCGTTGCCCTCTTTCACCTTGAACTCGTTGATGTGGTACTGGGGCGCCGAGGAGGTCATGTAGACCCGCACTTTGTTGCCGTCGCGGATCACCTCGTTGGCCTTGGTCAGGTCGTCGATGCCGTCGGCCTTGGCCATTGCCTTGACGTCGTCGAACCAGGGATCCTCGCGGTCCCAGATCTTCTTGGGATTGATCTGGTCGGCGCGGGCGATGACGGCATCATGGGGTTCGGCGAAGGTGGGACCGTCGTGGACGATGCGCATTTCGCCGCCCGAGATGTCGATAAGCTGATCGTTTTCCGGCTTCAGGGGGCCGACGTTCAGAAACCGGTCCTTGGAGAACTTGCTCAGGACCATGAGCCACTTGCCGTCGGCGTCCTTGGTCTCGGCGAGAGTGGCGTTGTTGTGGCCCGGCTGGTAGTGGACGTCGAGCTTCTGCTTGATGGGGTTGGTGTCGCCACCCTGGAAGGCCGCGATGGCGTCCTCGATTTTCCACTTGGCCACCTGGGAGTCGATGAACAGGGTGGTGTAGGCGTTGCCCCGACCGTCGAAGGTGGTGTGCAGGGGGCCCAGTCCAACCTCCGGCTCGGCCACCACCGCCTCGCGCGCATCCTTCATCTTTCCCGCGAAGTAATCGTCCAGGCGTTCGATCTCCACCACGGTGACGGTGGGGGAGAGCTTGCCGTTGGCGATGAAGTACTTGCCGTCCGGGGAGGTGTTGATGCCGTGGGGGCCCTTGGGCACGGGGATGTACATGGTCAGGTCCGAGCCCTTGGTGCCGTCCACCACTGGCACGTCGGAATCGCCGATGGTCCGGTAGTCCCCCTGCTTTACCGCCTCCTCGATGCGCGGGATGTTGAAGACCACCACGTGATCGCGGTCCTTGCGCATCATCCCGTTGACCTCCACCGCGTTCTCCGAGTTGTAGCAGGTGGAGAAGGCGTAGGTGCCCTTGAAGTCGGCGTTGGTGTTGTCCAGGTTGCCGTCCACTAGCACCTGCCACTTCACCTCCATGGTCTCGGCGTCCACGCCCGCGAATACCGTCTTGTACTTCTCCGGGCTCTCCATGTCCCGGCCGTCATTGGGCTGGGGGATCATGAACTCGCAGTTGCAGAATAGGTAACCTGTCTTGGGGGCCTTCTGCGGGCGCATCCCGTGGACGGCCTGGGCGTTGGGGATCTGGACGATCTTGTCGGTCTTCATGATGTCCAGGCGGATGCGCGCCACTCGGGAGTTGGCCTTATCGTTGATGAAGCAGTAGCGGCCGTCGTAGCTGCCGTCGGTCATGGACAGGTGCGGGTGGTGGGTGTCGCCGTTGCGCAGCACCCCGCCCTGCTTGTCGGCCCGGCGCTTGCCCGCGGGGGTCAGACCCTCGCGCAGGATCTTCCGGCTCTCGTTGGTGATGCCCCAGCCGGTTGCGCCGTCCCAGTTGAACACCGGGATGCGCATCAGCTCGCGCATGGAGGGCACGCCCATGACGCGCACCTCGCCGCTTTGGCCGCCGCTCCAGAAGCCGTAGTACTCGTCCAGCTCGCCGGGGCCCACGTGGAAGTCCTGTCCGCCCTCGGCGGCCCGGCCGGTGCCGCTGCCGAGGCTCCACCCCCCTGCGGCCAGCCCGGCCCCCACCACCGCGCTGGTGGCCGTGGCGTTGAAGAAGTCCCGCCGGCTGAAGCCGAAGGGGGATGCTTCCCCGGCGTCGGTCTGTTGCTCGAGCGTCTGCTTGTCGTCGCTCATGGCTCTCCCTCCTCCTATGCCCCTGTGGGCGTGATGCCCGGCCCCTGCCGAGGGCCGGTGGTCAATCGTTGACCCGTTTGATCCGGTAGCTCTCCTCGGAGCCCGGATAGCCCAGCGCCTCCTCCATCTCCTTGGCCTTCTTGCGCGCCTTGGGGCCGCGCTCGCGGCGCTTGCGCCGCTGCACCATGGGCGGGCACTTGTGCTCGTCCCAGTAGGTGATCTGGCAGTCCAGGCAGAAATGGCACTCGTTGGGGTTGATGTTGCCGTCCGGGTGGATGGCCTGGACCTCGCACTCGTTGGCGCAGATCTGACAGGGGCTGCCGCACTCCTTGTGCCGCTTGAGCCAGTCGAACAGGCGGATGCGGGCGGGAATGGCCAGCGCCGCCCCCAGCGGGCACAGGTACCGGCAGTAGAATTTGTGCTGGAAGGCCGAGGCCACCACCATCGCCCCGGCGTAGAGGACGAAGCCCCACTCCCGGAAGAAATGCATGGTGATGGCCGTCTTGAAGGGCTCCACCTCGGCGTACTTCTCGGCGGCCGACATGGACTGCAGGCTGATGCCGAACAGCACCAGCAGGATGACGTACTTGATGGCCCACAGGCGCTCATGGACCTTGAAGGGGAAATGGATCTGGGGCAGGCGCAGGAGATAGCGGCCGATGTAGTTGGCGTAGTCCTGCAGGGCGCCGAAGGGGCACAACCAGCCGCAGAACACCCCCCGACCCCACAGCAGCAGGGTCACGGCCACGAAGGTCCAGAGGATGAATACCAGGGGGTCCATGAGGAAGGTGGACCAGGAGAAGTCGCCGAACAGCGCGTTCACAAAGGTCAGCACGTTGACCACCGAGAGCTGGGCTAGGGCGTACCAGCCGATCCATACCAGGGTGAACAGCAGGAAGCCGCGCCTGAGGTAGAACAGCAGGCGGGGACGCTTGGCCAGCCATTCCTGGAAAATCATGATGGCGGTGAGGAGGGTCAGGGCCGCCACGAGGATGCCGATTTGCACTGGCTTGTCGAGCCAGACCCGCTTCCAGGTGGGCACGGGGTCGGTGTCCTGCTCCGCCGGCTGCTCGGCGGCCTCGTAGTATTCCCCGGGCAGCTGATAGCGTCCCGTGAAGTTGACGAACTCCCGCTCCGTGGAACTTACGGAGCGGCCGACTCGGAGGATCAGGTTCCAGGCCGAGCCCGGGTCGAAGCCGAACTTCTCCCGGATATGGAAGATGCCCACCTCCATGAAGTCCGGATGCCCCGCGGGGGCGATGTCTCGGATGCGGTCGTGGTCGAGGTCCTCGAAGGTGACGGTGTCCAGACCCTGCTCGACGCGGATGCGGTCGAAGATCCCCCCGCGCACGTAGCCGCTGCCCTTGAAGGAGTAGGGTCCGGTGCCCATGAGGAGGAGGGCATGCTCGCCCTCTTCCAGTTCGTCCATGAGCCGCTCATAGCGCGTCTCGCCCAGAAGATTGCGGCCAACGGTGGGGGCGTTGAGGTAGGCGTAGTAGAGGTCGATGAAGGTATCTTCGCCCTGGAGCTCGGCCAGCCCGCTCCCGGACCAGGCCTCGGCGACGTCCGCCTCCTCGAACCGCTCATTCACCTCCCCTGCGGTTAGGTGGAGCCGGCGGATCGACCCCTCGCCGAGGAGCTCCTCCCAGGATTTCTCGGTGAACCGGTCCGCCTTGATAGTGGCCGGCTCGCGCTCGGCCACCGCACGTCCTTCGATGATGTCCCGGCTGCGGGCCACCTCGCGGGCGGCGGCCATCACCGTGTCGTTCACCGCCATCACCGTCACGGTGGCGCCGCTGATGCTGTCCAGCTTCACCGAGCCTTCCCCGCCTCCCCCCACCTGGGGGTGGTCCGTAGTGTGGATGCCTGCGTACTGCTTGGCGAAGTCGAACAGGGTGTGCTCGGGGATGCCGATCTTGAGGATGGGCTCCTCGTGGTGGACCACCCGGGCGCCGGTGATGGAGCCGTCAGTGTCCATGCCCACCAGCAGGTTCACCGGCTTCCCGGAGTAGGCGGGGATGTGGACCACCTGATCGGTCTCGAAGAGGTAGCCCACCACCTTTCCGTCTTCGCCTTTGCCCCGACCCTTCCGTTGTCCCCGGTAGACGGGGGCGGCCGGTGGCTCGCCCTCCAGCTCGCCGAGGGAGCGCCCCCCCTCCGGCAGGACCTCCTCCACGGGGTAGTCGGCGGGGAAGGGCTCGGCGGCAGGCACGGGCAGGGCCAGCAGGAGAGCCAGGAGCCCCCCGAGCAGGGCGGCAGCGCGGCCGGATGCCGAAGGCAGGCGGGCGATGGCCAAGGTCGTCCTCACGCGTCGGTGGTGAATGGATCCGCTGGTGTGGCATTTGCCACAGCGGTTGTCCGAAACAATGAACCCTAGCCCTTTTGGGGGAATTGATTGGTGTCAAGGTTATGCAAGTTTGGGGCGGGGATCCTCGGGATCTGACAATCGCGCCCGTTCATCGCGGCTGGCAGGACGGGCGGAGGAGGCAAGGAGGCGGACCATGACCAATCCTTCGACGGCGGTGCTGGACCGGGCCTTCCGGCTCCACCTGCGCTGGTGCCCTGACCGGCTCCACACGGGGGCGGTGAGCCGGGTCTGGAACCATTTGTCGCGAGGCCAGCCCTTCGCGCGGCGCATGCGCGACCTGGACGGCAAGCGGATCGCCGTGGAGGTGACCGATACCGGCAACGTCTGGGCCTTCCAGGTACGGGCGCCCCGGCTTTCCCCCATCCGCCGGGAGGCCGGCTGGGACCTGCGGGTGCGGGGGGCGACGGACGACCTGCTCCGCTTGGCCCTGGGGCTGGAGGACGCCGATACCCTGTTCTTCCATCGGCGTCTGTCCATGGAGGGGGATACGGCTACCGGGGTGTACCTGAAGAACTTCCTTGATGCGCTGGAAGTGGACTGGGAGGCGCACATCCGGACAGTAACGGGGGCCCTTCCGGGTCCCCTGCGGCAGCCGGCCCGCGGGGTGGCGCGGCGCGCCCTCCCGGAGCGGCGCCTGGCGGCGCTCCGGGAGGTGCTGGCCGCAGCGGTGGGAGAGGACATGGGGCGGGCGGGGACGGCCACTTGGTGATGCGGAAATGGATGCAAGAACCCCCGTAGGAGGCCGCTTCAGCGGGCGATCGCTTGCATCCTCCATCCAGGCCGGCTCGGGGGTCGCCCGCCAAAGCGGGCTCCTACAAGTGGGATCCCACGGGTTATTCCTTGCCGGGCAGGTGGGCCAGTACCCGGCGCGTTACCTCGCCATTCAGCTCCGCCTGGGCCTCGAAGGCGCCCCGATAGGCGGCCTCCTCGCGGCCCAGCTCGTAGCAGTTGGCCCCGGCGATATCCAGCAGGACGGCGGGCAAGCCCGCCTCGCGGAAGGCGTATTCCCGCTTGAGGAAGAAGTTGCCGCAGCACATGCCCACGTAGGCCTCCACTCCCTCCGTACCCATGGCTTCCAGGGTCTCGGTGAGGTGCTCGAAGTTGCGCACGGTGGTCACTGGCAAGCCGCGCTCCCGGGCCATGCGGTACACGTCGCCCACCTCGCACTTCCCGCAGTCCGGGCAGCCGTCCCGATGCCGCCATTTGCACCAGGTGGGCTTGGCGCAGTAGGGCACGAGCACGCGCCGGGCGCGGGCGAGGATGGAGGCCGCGTCCTCCCGCCCTTCGGGGTCGTGGACCATGAGGGTGTTGGCGCCCTCGCGATCCAGCTGGAAGGCCTCCTGCTGCCGGGCGCGCTCGGCGGCGAGGGCCACCGCCCGTGCCACCTCCTCCGGACCGAAGCCCACCAGCTCCCCGTCCGTGTCCGCCAGGAACCGGCGTGCCCGCTCCGGGGCCGCTTCCAGGGAGGAGCCTTCCAAGTGGTCGCCCAGACGCCGCAGCAAGTCGGGCGGGGCGAGGTGCAGCGGGCCGCTGAGCTGGGCCTCCGCGACGGTGCGCTGGTCCCGTCCGGGAGCGAGCGCGGCGTACAGCACCCCCCCGGGGACACGCAGGAAAGCCTCCAGGGGCTCCTCCGTCGACAGCAGGCGGGGCGAGGCGAGCGCCTCCGGCGGCTCGGCTGGAAGCCTCGGAGCCCCGCGTTCGAACCGACGCCCCACGGCCTGGCCGAGCCGGGCCTGGATGGTTCCGGTCACCGTCCGTGGATTGGCCGTCGCCGGCTGCAGCTCGGCGAGGGTGGCGAGGCGCTGGCGGGCCCCCGCCAGGCCCTCCGGGGTGAGCTTCTCCTTGGGCACTCGCAGCACCCCCAGCATGGTCTCCACGTCCACGTCGAGCAGCAGGGTTCCATGGGCCAAGACCACCCCGTCCCCGGTGCGCAGAGTGAGCGCGCCGAGCTTCCGCCCCTCCACCTCCAGGGCGTCGCTGCCGTTGAAGGCCGCCGGGATGCCGAGATCCAGCAGCGCCCGGGCCAGGGCCTGTCCCAGGCGCCCCTGCCAGATCGCCAGGCCTTCCGTGGGCGCGCCTTCGGGGAGGGCCAGGGTCCACAGCACCTGGTCGCCGTCCAGGTAGAGGGCGCCCCCGCCCGTGGGGCGGCGGACGATGGGGATGCCCCGGCGGCGGCAATGGTCCGGGCGCAAGGCGTGGCGGGCGTTCTCGAAGGCTCCCAGGCTGGCCGCGGGGGCGCTGCGGTGGAAGCGCAGGGTGGCCTGGCCGGCCTCGCGGGCCAGCCGCCACTGCCGCAGGTCCAGGCGGCGGTTCCGCCCCGCGTCCGCCGGACCGTCGTCCCAGACCCGGATGCGCCCCGCGTCGCTCATGGCTCCATCCCCGTCCGCATGCCGGCGGTGCCGTACCAATAGCCGTTGCACCAGCCGTCCGCGCCGAGGTGGGCCAGATCCGCCTCCGCGGCGAGCGGGTCGCGTTCGCCGTCGGCGGCGGCCCGAAAGGCCTCCACCACCACCTCGGTCTCAAAGGACTGCGGCGAGATGCGCAGCACGTCCACCCCCAGCTCGCGCAGCTCGTCGGTGGCCCAGACCAGGTTGCAGGGCGCTCCGGACTGCAGCTGGATGCCGTTGATGGTGAACAGGTGCTGGTCCTCCTGGGTGTACAGTCCCTTGCCGTCGGGGTCCTCCCCGCAGCGGAAGTAGCACTGGTCCTTGGGCAAGTTGTGGGCGCGCGCCGTGAAGCAGCGGGCGGAAAAGGCCAGGGGCAGCCGGCCGAAGGCGAACACCTCCGTCTGCAGGTCCGCCGGACGCTCCGCCTGGAGGGCGGCCAGGGTCTCGCGGGACAGCTCCACCGGGAGCACCCAGCGCTGGGCCCCGAGCTCGTGGAGCAGGGCGAGGGTCTCGCCGTTGTAGGCGTTGATGTGGGGTCCGGCCACGAAGCCCTCGGTCCCGGTGAGCAGATGCACCGCCCCCATGTCGTTGGCTTCCACGGAGAATTGCCCGTTGGCGCACATCCGCTTGAGCCCTGCCAGCTCCGAATCCGCCTCCAGGAGGGCCTGGGTGGACAGCACCACCTCCTTGCCGGCCGCCGCCAGCTCCGCGGCCACCTCCAGCCAGTCGTCAGGGCCGAGGGCCCGGCGCTTGCCGCACACCACCTCGCCCAGATAGACGATGTCCACCGGCCAATCCCGTGCCCGGGCGTAGAAGTCCCGTACCGCCTCGGCGGACCAGAAGTACTGAATGGGTCCCAGCGCCAGCTTCATGGGAATTGCCTCTCCGTTACTGCCAGGGTCGGTGCAGGGCACCCAGGGTGTGGCTGCCGCCCTCGGAGACCCGGTCCAGGGCGTCCACCCACACCTTCTGGGGCTCGTAGCTGTCGGGGTCCGCCTGGGCGGCGTCCAGGGCGTGGCGCAGCACCCGGGTCACCTGGGCCACGTAGGCGGGGCTGCGCTGGCGGCCCTCCACCTTCAGGGCCCCCACGCCCAGGCGCACCAGGTCGGGGAGCACATCCAGGGTATTGAGGCTGGTGGGCTCCTCGATGGCGTGGAAGACGTGGTCGCCCACCCGGTAGCGGCCCTTGCACAGGGTGGGGTAGCCGGCGTTCTCCTCCGGGCCGTAGCGGTCGATGAGCACGCCGTTGAGGCGGGACTGGCGGGCCTCCTTCGTCTCCTCCCAGCGCACCGCGTGGGCGGGGGAGCAGACCCCGCAGGTGTTGGGGGACTCGCCGGTGACGTAGGAGGACAGGGCGCACCGCCCCTCCACCATCACGCACAGGCTGCCGAAGCCGAATACCTCCACGTCCACCGGCGCCGTGGCCACCACCTGGCGGATCTGGGCCAGGGACAGCACCCGCGGCAGCACCACCCGCCGCACGCCGAACTGGGCGTGGTAGAAGGCGATGGCGTGGCGGTTGGTGGCCGAGGCCTGCACGGACAGGTGCAGCGGCAGCTCCGGGTGGGCGCGGGCGGCGTAGCGCAGCAGGCCGGCGTCGCCGAGGATGACGGCATCCACCCCCAGGGAGGCGGCCTCGTCCACCGCCGCCGCGGCCCGAGACCAGTCCGCCGGTTGGGGGAAGGTGTTCAGGGCCAGAAGCACCCGGGCGCCACCGCCGTGGGCGTAGCGTACGGCTTCCTGGACCTCGCCGTCGCGGTCGAAGTTGAGTCCGGGGAAGTTGCGGGCGTTGGTGCCGTCCCGGAAACCCAGGTAGACGGCGTCGGCGCCGTTGTCCACGGCGGCGCGCAGGGCCGCCGGGCTGCCGGCGGGGCAGACGAGCTCCACGGGGTGGGTCATGGGGGTGTCTCCATGGTGGGGACGGTGGCGGCGGCACCCTGGCGGCTGCCACGAACCGCCAGCTCCGCCTCCAGGGCGTTCAGCACCGGCCACCTTTCCGCGCACCACGTGGGGGCCAGCAGCATGCTCGCGGGGGCGGTGCCGGTGAGCCGGTGAAAGACGAGGTCGGCCGGGGTGCGCTCGACGAGGTCCGCCGCGGCGGAGACGTACTCCGCCCGGGCCAGGGGGCGGTACTCCCCCCGCCGCCACGCGTGCCCCAGGCGGGTGCCGCGCACCACGTGCAGGGGGTGGAGCTTGAGGCCCTCCACGCCTTCCTCCAGCACGTGGTGGAGGGAGGTCCGGAAATGGTGGTCGTTCTCCCCCGGCAGCCCGAGGATCAGGTGGGCGCACACGGGGAGCCCCCGTCGCCGTGCTTCCCGCACCGCCGTCCGGTACTCCCCGAAGCCGTGGCCCCGGTTGACCCGCGCCAGGGTGGCGTCGAAGGCCGACTGCAGGCCCAGCTCCAGCCACACCTCGAAGCCTCGCTCCCGGTACTCCGCCAGAAGATCCAGGACCGCAGGCGGGGCGCAGTCGGGGCGCGTCCCCACCGCCAGTCCCACCACCCCGGGGTGGGCCAGGGCGGCATCGTACAGGCCCCGCAGGTGCCCAGGGTCGGCGTAGGTGTTGGTGTAGGCCTGGAAATAGGCCAGGAAGCGGCGGATCCCGCGCCGGCGACCCAGGTGGGCGGTGCCCGCTGCCACCTGTTCGGCCACCGGGCGGGGGCGCCGCCCGTTGGGGCTGAAGGAGGCGTTGTTGCAGAAGGTACAGCCGCCGCGGCCCTTGGTGCCGTCCCGGTTCGGGCAGGTGAAGCCGGCGTCGACGGCTACCTTGTGCACGCGCTGGCCGTGTCGGGCGCGCAGGTGGCTGCCCAGGGTGTGAACGCGGTCAGTGAGCGCCATGGTTCCGTCGGTTGCATGGGGCGGGTCCCCCGGACGGGACGGTCCAGTCCGAGAACGGGCGGATCCCCGAACGGGGCCGTATGCCCCAAAGCTGGGTGGTGAAATGGGGAATCGGGCTCTCCATTTCCGAAACCCTGGAGAAGGATCGCCGGGGCGGCCTTGACGTGCATCAAAGGGGGCCGGGGATCCGCGGCCCCCTCCCCATCCGGGTAGGTCCCCGTACTCCCCCGAGGGTCCTCCCCCCTACTCTTCACGGTTCTAGGACCGGTTCCCCGCTCCCCCTAAAGTTGATCTCCAAACCGGAAGGGAGGGGATGACCCGTCCGGTTCGGCCCGAGGCCCGCTTCCGTCCGCACGCGGAAGCCCCGGCCCGCGAGCCGGCAGGCCGCAATCGAGGAGGGGCCCATGAAGAACCTGGAAGGCGTGACGCGTGGCGACCAGTACCGTGCGCTGGGGATGAGCACCCTGGCGTTCACGGTGTGCTTCG
>NZ_JBKGZG010000058.1:0-9481 GCF_046545655.1 Thiohalorhabdus sp.
GAGGCCGACGCCCACATGTACAAGGTGCCCACCCTGCGCAACGTGGCCCTGACCTCGCCCTACTTCCACAACGGTGAAGTGCGCAGCCTGGAAGAGGCGGTCCGCGTGATGGGCAAGACCCAGCTCAATCGGGACCTGTCCGACCAGCAGGTGGCCGACATCGTGGCCTTCCTCGAGGGCCTTAACGGTGAATTCCCCGAGATGACCATGCCCCGCCTGCCCTCCAAGTCGGGCGAGACCATCGTCCCGGCCAGCGCATCCGACGAGCAGGAGGAAGACGACAGCTCCCACTGAGCCCGCACTCTTGAGCCCGAAAGCGCCCGCCTTCCCGGCGGGCGTTTTTTTTGTGGCAGCCTGCCGCAAAATGGCTCGACTTACGGGGGAGGGGGCTATCGGCCGCTACATTCCTCCCCGATCGGTTCCATCGTGGAGCTTGGGTAGGTGTGGGGGTTGGCGGCGCTGGAGGGCAGCCGTCGCGGAAGGGGGTGTTGGTGCCGGGCTTCGGGCTATGGAGCAGCGCGTCGCCTCTGACTTCGGGGAATACGGGCCGGAAGGCGGGGTGCGGAACCCGGAGAGCGGATCGCTGGCGGATCCAGTTGGGCCGTGCTGTTGGCCCGAAGGGACAACGGGCCCCCCGGATGTCGTTGCCCAACGACAAAGGAAAAAATGTTTAAAAACAAATAGGTAAAAGAGATTGTGTGGAGGGGTCGTCGCCATTTGGAGACAGGGGCAGGCCCTTCTCGGAGGGGTCTGAGGGGGAGAGTCAGAGGCTATTTATTTAATAGTTTGAACTTAAAGTTTTTTTCGTTTTGGCACGGGGGTTGCTAAATAGGGGGTGAACCGCTCCGCAGGCGGTTATCGGGACCGAAGCTCAAACGCTTTAAGGAGGCCTGCCATGACGGGGCGACTGCTTTTCCTCTTGATCTTCGTGGCCATGGCCTGGGGTCTGCCCAAGCTCATGTAGCCTGCCCCCTCCCTCGGGGCATAGAAACCGACTTCAAGCTGGGCCGGGAAATGTGGGGGGAGCACAGCCGGCGGGCCCACCCCCAGGGCCCCTAAGAATGCACCTGGTTCCATGGGAATCCCCGTGATCCGGGGTGTGGGGGACAGCCCTCCTTCGGGAGGGCTTTTTTGTGTCCAAAAGCCGCCGCCGCGCGCCCGCCGCGGTGGCTTCCCGCCAGTCCCGTAGGATACATTGATCCCTACGGGCCGCAATCGCGGCCTCTCTCCGTGTCACAGTCCACCGCAGCCCGAGCAAGGGGGTAGGAGAGGGTGACCGCAGCCAATCGCCTCATGATCGACATGACCAACTTCTTCGCCGACGCCGTCGGGGACAACGGGGTGGAAGCCTCGGAGGTGGAGGCCCTGAGCCCCCGCCTGGAGGGCCTCCGGGAGCGCCTGCAGGAATGGCGCGCCGGCAAGGAGCCCAGCTTCTTCCACCTGCCCTTCGAGCCGGAGCACCTGGAGACCGTCTACGAATGGGGCCAGGAGATCACCGCCGGCTTCGAGCAGCTGCTGGTGCTGGGCATGGGCGGCTCCAGCCTCGGCGGCGAGATGCTGGTGCACTGCCTGGGAGGCTCCGAGGAGTTCAGCGACGTCCTGTTCATCGACAACGTGGACCCCGTGCGCATCGAGGAGACCCTGGAAGGGATGGAGTGGAGCGAGACCATGGTGCTCGCCATCTCCAAGTCCGGGAACACGGCGGAGACCCTGGCCCAGCTCCTCACCCTCCTGCCCCACATGGAGCGAGCCATCGGCGCCCGCGCCGTGAAGGACCACCTGCTCATCATCACCGAGGACGAGGGCGGCGGGCTCGCCGAGGTGGGGCGCACCCTGCAGGCACCCATGGTGCCCCATCCCCCGGTGGGCGGGCGCTACTCGGTGCTCTCCCCGGTGGGGCTGCTGCCCGGGTACGTGGCCGGCGTGGACGTGGAAGGCATCATCGACGGCGCAGCGAGCATGGCCGGGCGCTGCCTGAGCGCCGACATCCGCGAGAACCCCGCCTTCTGGGGCGGCGCCACCCAGTACCTCCTCGCCGAGCAGGGCAAAAGCCTCACCGTGCTCATGCCCTACTTCGAGCGCCTCAACAAGGTGGGCTCCTGGTTCCGGCAGCTGTGGGCGGAGAGCCTGGGCAAGCTGGACGCCGAAGGAGAGAACCGCGGCCTGACGCCGTCGCGGGCCATCGGCGCCACCGACCAGCACTCCCAGCTCCAGCTCTACCTGCAGGGCCCCGCGGACAAGCAGTTCACCCTGTTCATCGCCGACGAGATGATCTACTACGGCGACCGCATCCCGGCCCGCTTCAAGGACATCCCCGCCGTCTCCCCCCTGGCGGGCCACTCCGTGGGCGAGCTGCTCGCGGCGGAGTTCATGGCCACCCGGGAGACCCTCACCCGCAACGGCCGTCCCAACCGCACCATCCGGATGCCCGCCCTGGACGCCTACACCCTGGGCGAGCTGATCATGCTGCTGGAGGTGGAGACGGTGGTGGTGGCCGAGCTGCTGGGGGTGGACCCCTTCGACCAGCCGGCGGTGGAGGAGGGCAAGGTCCTCACCCGCGAGTACCTGGCCCGCATGGAGGGACAGCTGTCCCTGTAAGGGGAGGGTCGCGCCGTCGCCCCGTTCCTGTGGGAAAATGCCCCGTGGGGCGCGAGGCCCTTCGTAGGAGCGCACTTTAGTGCGCGACACCGTTAGGATGCCGCGTCCTGTCGGTAGATCGCCCGCTAAAGCGGGCTCCTACGGCCGACGACGCGTCCCATGGCACGCATCCAACCGCCCAGGAGGCAGCATGGCAACCATCTTCACCAAGATCATCAACGGCGAGGTCCCCGCGGAGAAGCTCGCGGAGGACGATCGCTTCCTGTCCTTCCTGGACGTCCGTCCCATCCGGCCGGGCCACACCCTGGTGGTGACCAAGCAGGAGACGGACTACATCTTCGACCTGGACGACGAGACCCTCGGCGGCCTGCTGCCCTTCGCCAAGCAGCTGGCCGGCCCCATCCAGCGGGCCACGGGCTGCAACCGCGTGGGAATCATGGTGGCCGGGCTGGAGGTGCCGCACTGCCACGTCCACCTGGTGCCCATGGACCGCATCAGCGACCTGGACTTCGGCAAGGCCAAGGAGGCCACCGGCGACGAGCTGGCGGAGATGGCGGCCCGCATCCGCGCCGAGCTGTAGGCCTGACCGGCCTCCTGCCCAAGAGGCTATTGTGGGAGCGGTCCGTGACCGCGACCTGCAGCGAGCCCACGGCTGGATATGGCCAAAATTTGGTCGCGGTCACGGACCGCTCCCACAGCACCTTATTTGCTCGATGGCACAGCAAAAAAAGGCCCGCCCCCGGAGGGGCGGGCCTTTCCGCATCCCCGGCGGGGTCCGCCGGCCTCAGGCCACGGGCATGGGGATAATGCCCAGGAACGAGCCCACGGTGACCAGGGCCGCGATAATGGCCAGCACCCCGTAGAAGGGCCACTTCTCCCGGGTGAACATCACCCAGGCGCTGGCCAGGATGGCGGGGATGACCACGAAGACCCCCAAGGCCATGCCGAACATGGCCAGGCCCTCGCCGGTGGTCAGGTGGGACAGGTACCAGTGCTCCCCGGAAGGCCGGTCGACCCCGGTTCCCGCCCAGATCTCGGACACTTCCTTCCCCTCCCAGATGCGGGACAGCATGATGGCGGGGGAGATCTTGCTATCGGGGGTGAGAAAGCTGACCACCTGCCCGATCAAGGCAATCAGCGCCGAGAGGATCGTCCCCCAGTAGATGGTGTCGCCGTACACCACCCCGGCCAAGGGAATCGCGGGGCGCTGCTCGTTGCTCTGGTTTTCCTGGCTCATTGGTGCCCCTCCTTCTAGAGAACCGGGATGTCGATGCCCAGCAGGGTCTCGAGGCCGCGCGAGATCAGCTTCAGGCTGGTGAGGAACAGAAGCACGATCAGGATGTAGCGGATGAAGTTGGCCTTGACCCGGGCGAGGATGTGGGCGCCCATGATTCCGCCGATGACCTGGCCCAGCATCCAGGGCACCGCCAGGGCGGCGATCAGCGCGCCGGCTTTGATGTAGGGCCAGATGGCGGCGCTGTTGCCCATGGCCAGCAGCACGCCGCTGCCCGCGGCGGAAATCTTCAGGGGCGTGGTCATCACCAGGTTGAGCACCGGGACCACCGCCCAGCCGCCGCCAAGGCCGAAGAAGCCGCCGGTGAAGCCCACCAGCAGGAACAGGATGCCGCCGATGCCGGCGCGGGTGGACTGGTAGTGCACCACCCGGCCCAGGGACTCCTCGTAGTAGGAGCCCTTGAGTCCCACCCACTCGCTGAAGCGGCTCACCTTGCCCGGCTGCGGGTACTCGGTATTGGATCCGCCGACGACGAACATGGCGGCGATGAACACCAGGATCAGGCCGAGCAGCAGGCGCACGATGCCGTCGCCCGTGGCCCCCATGGACTCGGACAGGGCGATGGCGGCGTAGGAGCCGAGCATGGCGCCGAGGATGATGGGGATGGCGCAGTAGAAGACGATCTTCACGTCCGCCAGGCCCTTGCGCATGAAGGGCCCGGAGGACACCAGCCCGCTGAACATGGCCACCACCAGCCCGGTGGAACGGATGATCAGGGTATCCATGGTGGTGAAGGCGAGCATGATGGGCGTGAACAGAACGCCCCCGCCCACGCCACCGATCACCGCGACGATCGCGATCAGGGTGCTGAGGATGAAAGAGACCAGCACCAGCAGGAAGGCCGCGTTGGCGTCCAGCACCTCCGTACCGGAGAGCTGGTTGAAGGCGCCCATCAGGAAATAGGCCAGGATGCCGAGCCCGATCAGAAGCGAGAGCTCGGGAACCCTTTTTACAAGCTTCTGCATGCAGTTCCCTCCCGTGGCGGTGGCCTGGGCGCCGGGAACCGGTTCGCCAGGCTATATCAAAAAAGAATCTTTTATATCCAAAAAGAAAACAGTTCCGGGATCCGGCAAAGCGCGCAAACTATGTGGACGCCCCGAGAAAATACGCGGGAAAATGGAAGAACGAAAGGGGCAGGTAGGTGGAAATGCCGGGCCGGACCCGGCTGGATATGGGAAAAACGAATCAGGTGGGCCGCCGGACGCCCTGGGTAGCGCCGGTCTGGGTGGTGGACTGGGCGGCCACGCGATTGGCCCAGGCCCCCAGCGCCCGCACCGTGTCCTCGTGCAGGTCGGCCAGCTGGTCCGCCCCCAGGTGCCGCTCGATCACCCCCGCGAGCAGGGCTGCGGTGAAGGCGTCGCCGGCGCCGGTGGTGTCCACGACCGCGACGGATTCGCCCCCCAGGTCCACCCGGGACGCAGGGGTGGCCACCGTGGCGCCTTCGGCGCCGCGCGTCACCGCCACCAGTCGGACACCGTGGTCGAACAGGTGACCCAGGGCCCGGTCCTCGGACTCCGTCCCGGTGAGCTGGAGCAGCTCCTCCGCGCTGGCCTTGAGGATGTGGGCCCGCTCGATGGCGGAGCGCGCCGCCTCCAGGGCGCCCGGGCGGGTCTCCATCAGGGCCGGGCGCAGGTTGGGATCGTAGCTCACCACCCCGCCGTGGGCGCGGACCTTGTCCGCCGCCGCGCGGGTGGCGCCCGCCGCCGGCTCGCTGTACAGGGAGATGCTGCCGAAATGGAAGACCCGGGCCGCGTCGAGCAGCCCGGTGGGGATGTCCTGCGGGCGGAGCAGCTCGTCCGCCCCGGGATTGCGGTAGAAGCGGAAGTCCGGGATCTTGCCCTCGCCGTACTGGATGAAGGCCAGGGCCGTGAGGGCCTCCCGCGTACTGGTGAAGCCGCTCGTGTCCACGCCCCCGTCCCCCAGGTGCTGCTGCAGCAGCTCGCCGAAGGGATCCTGTCCCCGCTTGCCCACGAAGGCCGCGGAAACCCCGAGGCGCGCGGCGGACACCGCCACGTTGGCGGGGGCGCCCCCCGGGTGCGGACAAAAGCAGCCCCGTTCGTCGGGGACCATATCCACCAGGCATTCGCCACAGCTGACCAGTTCCGGCATGGCACCTCCTTGTATCCTCTAATGCCCGCGAAGACGGGGCCTGTCAAGCGCGGGGCGCCCACCCCCACCGGAATCGGCTGGGGGAAGGACCACTGCCCGCGCCCGCAAAGGGGGTGGCCTCGCCCGGAACCTCCCGGGATGAGCACCTCCCCGGTTATCATTCCACAGGAAGAACCGTACCGAAGGGAAGGCCGATGCGAATCCTGGCGGGAGACGTGGGCGGCACCAACGCGCGCCTGGCCCTGGTGGAGGCCGGGGCCGGCGCCCTGCGCATAACCGCGGAGGAGCGGCTGCCCAGCGGCGACTACCCCGGGCTGGAGGACCTCCTGCGCGCCTTCCTGGACCGCCACGGCGCCCCCGCGGTGGAGGCGGCGGCCTTCGGCCTGCCGGGCCCCGTGCTCGGCGACCGCGTGCGCACCACCAACCTGCCCTGGGAGGTGGAGGCCGGCTCCCTCGGCCTGGTCCTGGGCACCGCCCGGGTGCGGCTGCTCAACGACCTGGAGGCCGCCGCCCGCGGCATCGCCGAGCTGGCCCCGGCGGACGTGGAGACCCTGGCCGCGGGCGAGTCGGACGCCGCCGGCAACCGCGCCCTCATCGCCGCCGGCACCGGGCTGGGCGAGGCCGGGCTGTTCTGGGACGGCGCCCGCCACCGGCCCTTCGCCACCGAGGGCGGCCACGCCGACTTCGCCCCCGCCGACGAGCTGGACCGCGCCCTGCACCGCTACCTCGCCGAGCGCCACGGCCACGTGAGCTGGGAGCACGTGGTGTCCGGCCCGGGGCTGGTGCGCATCCACGCCTTCCTCGCCGCCCACCGCGGCCGGGCCGTGCCCGGCTGGCTGGAGGCGGCCATGGCGGAAGGCGACCCCGCCGCCGCCATTGCCGCCGCCGCGGAGGACGGCTCCGACCCCGTGTGCGCCGAGGCCATGGAGCGGTTCGTGCGCCACTACGGCGCCGAGGCCGGCAACCTGGCCCTGAAGCTCATGGCCACCGGCGGTGTCTACCTGGGCGGCGGCATCGCCCCGCGCATCGCCGCCCGCCTGCGCGAGCCCGCCTTCCTGGAGGCCTTCCGCGCCAAGGGCGCCATGGCCCCTCTCCTGGAGCGCATCCCCGTGCGCCTGATCCACAACGACCACGCCGCCCTCCTCGGCGCCGCCCGCCACGCCGCCTCCGCATGAGCCCCCACGCCGGGCCCCTCGCCCGGCGGATTCCCCCGATGGTCGCCGGCGCGGCGTTCTGATACGCCGGTAAGGAGCCAGCCATCACCGAGGCGGGGGGGAAGTCCATGGAGGAAAACCGGAACGGGGCGCCCGGCCCCGAAGGCCGGGAGACCTTCGAGCAGCTGCTCGGGGAAGGAGGGCTCCTTCACCACCTCTTCCACCATTCCACCGAGGGGTTCCTGGCTCTCGACTTCCGAACCCTGTACACCGTGGAGGTTAACGACGCCTTCTGCCGGATGCTGGGGCGCGCCCGGGCGGAGCTCATCGGCCAGCGGCCCGACGCCTGGCTGGCCCCCGAGGACCGGGCCACCTTCTGGCGCGAGGCGGCCCACCGGAGGGAGCAGGAAAGCCGCCAGTACGAGGCGCGCCTGGTGGCCCGGGACGGCACCCGCGTGCCCGTGCTGGCCAACGCCAGCACCTGGTCCGCCGGGCCGGAGGGACCGGCCCTTTCCCTCGTCTTCGTCTCCGACCTCACATGCCTCAAGCGCAGCGAGGAGCTTACCGAGCAGCTCATGCACGTCCTGGAGTCCTTCCCCGGCCTCATCGGCATGTGCGACGGCAACCTGAACTTCCTCTACCACAACGCCTACGCCAAGGAGCTGCTGGGGGCCGACCGGGCCGCGGACCTCACCGTGCGGGGCTGCCACCCCGACTGGGCCTTCCACATCATGCGCGAGGAGGCCTTCCCCACGGCGGCCAACGAGGGCTACTGGGTGGGGGAGAGCGCCCTGCTGGACCAGACCGGCCGGGAGGTCCCTTTCCTGGTTACGGTGGTGGCGCACCACGACCATGCCGGCGGCGTGCGGCGCTACTCCCTGGTGGGCATCGACCAGTCCGTGCAGAACCTCGCCGAGGAGAAAAAGCACCGCTACGCCGAGCAGCTGCGCAGCATCAGCCGGCTCATCTCCCTGGAAGGGCTCACCTCCTTGCTCGCCCACCAGCTCAACCAGCCCCTGGCGGCGCTGGGTAACTACGCGGTAGCCGGCCAGCGTCTGGTGCCCCGGGAGTGCCCCGAATCTCCGCGCCTTCAGGCCCTGCTGGACAACATCCAGCGGGAAACCCAAAAGGCCAGCGACACCCTGGTGCAGGTGCGCAAGTTCCTGAAGGGGGAGGGGCCGGACTTCCACTCCCTGGACCTGAACGACCTGGTGCGGCGCCTGCCCCCCTTCCTCCAGGAAAGCACCGCCACGGGCCGCGTTCCCGTCCGACTCCAGCTCGCCGAGGGGCCGGTGACGGTGGTGGGCGACCACTTGCAGCTCCAGGAGGTCCTGCACAACCTCATCCACAACGCCCGGGAGGCCAACCGCGAACAGCGCCCGGAGGACCCCGGCTCCGTGCAAATCCACACCCGGCGGCGGGACGGCGAGGCCCTGGTGGATGTGGTGGACGCCGGGCCGGGCCTGCCTCCGGAGATGGGTACCGATGTGCTCGTGCGGCCCTTCTTCACCACCAAGAAAGGCGGCATCGGCCTGGGCCTGTGGGTGGCCTACACCATCCTGGAAGGCCACAAGGGCCGTCTGGAGGCCTTCGACAACCCCGACGGCCCCGGCGCCACCTTCCGCGTCCGCCTGCCCGCCGAGGGCTAGTTCCGGGACAGGGCCCGCCCCAGGAAGCGGTCCTCGTCCCGCTCCGCGAGCAGGCGCAGGGTGTCCGGCGTGGTGGCGGAATCCAGGTAGGCGAAGCCCGTGTACTCCCCGTCCTCCGCGTCGCAAAGGTCCACGGCAAGGGTCAGGCGGAAGAGGTTGGGGGCCCCGGAGACCGCCTCCAGGTCGCCCCCATAATTGCAGCCGTCGGACCGGCTCCCGTCCACGGAGCCGAGCCTGGTGACGCTCAGGGTGAGCGTCCGTCCGTCGCGCTCCACCGACCAGGTGTCGGCCAGGTCCTCCAGGGTGGTGTCGTTCTCGAAGGCCTCCGCGGACTCCAGGGCCAGATCGCCGTTCCGCGACGTTCCCGAGACCGAGGCCGTGAGCTCCTCCTCCGGGACCACGGAAGCGGAAACCGTCCCCGAATCCAGCGGCTCGCCGTCCGCGTTGTAGGCGCGGACCTCCCCCTCCGCCTCCACGGGGTCCTCCTCGTCGTCCCCCGTGCGGGCCACCGAGCTGGCGTAGGCCGCATCCGCCTCCGCGCTCACCACCAGCAGCTCCCCGTTCCACAGCACCGCCGTGGCCTCCGATCCGGCGGAGGTCCCCTCCAGGGTGAGCGTGCCCGCCCAGATCCCGTCCGGGGAATCGGTGCCCGACTCGCCGTCCTCCCCGGAGGACTG